>JAHFLM010000015.1:0-9757 GCA_023244865.1 Candidatus Harrisonbacteria bacterium
GAACGTTATCCTTATTATTGTTTTCAAATATTAGTTGCATTGAACCTGTATAAGGAAGGTTTTCTACACTACTACCACATGAAAAAGTAGTTGGGTAACTATCAGCCCCTTGGCCAATTTTAGTGACGCTGAAGCCCGGCGGGCAAGAAGAGTAACTGTTGGTAGTAGCTTTGTATGAGATGGAGACACTACTAGTATTTTGTGCATCCCAATGAAGAATGACCTCCCCCCAGCCGTTATCCGTTTTTTTAATTCCAAAGTCAATAAGTTTTGGACGACTATCACCATCTTTAGGAGCTGTAATTAGAAACGAATCGCTAATATCACCAACCGCTGCCTTTCCAACTAATTGAATTTGATAAGCGGCATGCTGCGGAATGTCGTTAGGCACAGTCCAGGTAAAATAACCCTGCCTAGCATTAACATTACCTATAATTCTGCTCCTAGTTGAACCAAGGCTTCCTCCAACTAAATAGATAGTGTAAGTATCAACACCCTGCTCAGTTAAACCAGCCCAGGTGATGTTGTAAGTAGAGCCAGCATTAAAAATAGTACCTGCAGATGGATAAGTGATTTTCAGGGGGAGATTAGTGACTGAAGCGGTGGCAACTGTGAACGTAACTGATTTAGGAGCGGAGGAGCCGTTTTTATTAGTAGCAGTTAGATCTGCAATGAAAGTTTTCGTATTTGGATTGGTATTAGTAAATTGCACCGTAAGATCTTCGCCCTTATTAGCCGGAAAGACTGAGGAGTAAGTAGTGCAATAATCTTTACCAGTCTCCACATTAATGGCGTGAGCGCCGGAAGGACAAGCGAGAGCTAGGGTGAGAGTATCAGCATATTTGGTGGCGTAATGAAAAATAAGATTAAGTGGTGAAACGGAAGTAGTTTTATTAATTGTGAAGGTATCGATTAAAGGTGCGCGATTACCGACGTCTGAGCCATTGGCGATGCAGAATGATGAGTCGCTCCAGTCATCGCCGCCATCATAAACAATGGCAACCCGATAATCGCAACCAGGCTCAACTGTCTGCGTATAACCATCACCACCCTCTTTTACATATTTTCCAACTGACCACCTCCACTCGATGCGAAGAGGGCTGGTTGGCTCACCGCTAAGAGCTCCTAACTTATTGTCTCCTTTATAAAGATAGTAGCTGATCGCCTTATTAATGTTGAGTAAACTTGCAGAATTCCTGACCGAAACTGACTTACCTATTTGCAAGCTCTCTCCCCCGTTAGGATAAAGGACTTTTGGAGTAATGACCGGGGAGGATGGAGAACGAGGTAGAGATTTACAGAAAGTGTGACCTTCAACGGAAGCGCTATTGCAAGCAGATTCAGAAGCAGCAAAAGCATTGCAAGATTCGCGAGTGCACTTACCACTAGCGACATAACAATTTTGACCACACCTAGAAGCACCCATTTTATTACAAGCCGCCTCAGCTAATTTCTCTTCTGCTTGGGCTTTGCGATATGCTGCGGTGCCCGCCACATCGCTCGGATATCTATCACTAGCTGGTGATTCGCAACTTACTTTAGAGTTTTCGTTACTTGATGGAGCTATAAGACAGAAAGGCGCATCGCTCCAGTCATCACCGCCAACATAACTAATACCAATGCGGTAGTCACAACCAGTACCAGTAATAGCCCCTTCTCTATTTTCAGGCGGATAATAATATCTATCACTGTGATAATAGCCCACCTTCCAACTAAATTCGATGTCGTTATCTTTTTGACCACCCTTTAAATAACCTAATTTAACATCACCCTTATACAATAAATACGCGACTTCTTTTCTGGAAGTGGTGCTGTTACTGTTATACAAACTAACCGTGCTACCAATTTGCAAATTCTCACCGCCATTAGGATAAGTGACCTTAGGATCAATGTTTGAAACGCTTGATTGAGAACTGATAGTAATCGGGATGGTTTGAACGTAGGTGCCGTTTTTGTTTTTGGCGGTTACCTTGATAGTGAAGACCCGATCGTTTAAGCCCGGATTAACAAATAAAATTTCTAAATTACCCTTATGACTGACAAAAAAACTATGATTACTATTAAGAGTTCTCTCACAAAGATTTATATCTGAAGCCTGAGCAAAAGCTTGGGTGTTTGCTGGACAAGTGGCCGAAATATCAAAGCTGTCGGCATACTTTCCTGAATAATAAATCTTAACAACTTCACGAGAAACGCCCGCTCCCCCACCATCTGGAAAACTGGATTCGCTTCTAGTTAGAGATTCAATGGTTGGAACATAATTACCATTATTACCATTGAGAAAATCAGTGAAGGTGGCGGCTTTTTTTACTTTGACATCTATGCTCTGACTATAGGTGCCATTTTTATTGACGGCGACCACTTGGAAAGTCATGTTAGCGTCGGCGTTCGTGGTGTTGGTTAATTTAACCGTGACACGATTAGAAGGTGGATCAGTGTCTATAACAGACATGATTCTGCCGTTGGAACAATAATCGTATTTAGTAGTAGCGTCTAGAACTTTGATATTAGCAGAGGTGCAGCCGGTGGCTTGAATATCGAATCGCTCGGCATATGAGGCAGAAAAATTTAAAGTAACTTGGCCGCCGGAAGCAACCTCAGTGGCGCTCGCGGTGAGCGAAGTAATGGCGGGGACATTGTTACCAATAGAATTAGTTGGATTAACTTTTATTTCCACATAAGCCAAATCACGACCCTTATTATTCTTAGAAGCAATTCTTAACTTGGTAGTTTTTGAATCTTTGGTGGTGTTGGTAAATTTAACAGTCACGGATCCTGAAGCTGGGTCGGTGTCTACATAAGGAGCGTTAAAAAATTTTGCCTGACAATAATTATCCCCCGTTGCAATATTTTCTACCTTTATGCCAGCAGGACATGGATTACCGGCTATCTCAAAACTATTAGCGCGAAGAGAGGCGTAGGTAAAGGTGACGGTGTCACTAGAAGAAACTTCTGTTTTATCACCTGTAAAATAAGTAACTTGAGGCAGAAGAGTATAAGTAGCGGCAAGGCTAGTTTGCAAACTAAAACCGACTAAAAAGATGGATAAAAATGAAAGACAGAATTTTTTCATGATAATTTTAATATAGCATAAAAACATGGTATGTGAGATGCGTATAACGGGAACTTTTAAATATTGAATAGATTCCACGCCTCAATTCCGAATTGATTCTTTGGGGAATCAAACGGAATTGGGCTCTGAATGACAATATGAAAAATTAACTTCGTGGTGATAAAATAGGAAATAAAAAATCGGCGGAGTCTTGCGACAACGCCGATTTTTTATCTGACCGCTTAATGCGGAACAGATTACAGATTAGTTTCTGTAACCGCCTCGATCTCTGCTGCCACCAAAATCTCTTCGGGCAGGACGATCTTCTAAAGGTCTGGCTTCATTGACAGTGATAGCTCTACCGTCTAATTCTTTGCCGTTTAAAGCATCGATGACTTTAGTAGCCTCTTCGTCTGTGGACATTTCCACGAAACCAAAACCCTTAGAACGGCCGGAAAACTTTTCCATGATAACGGTGGCAGAGTCTACGGTCCCGTAAGGAGCGCAGGCATCTTTCAAGCCGGCATCATTAGTATTGTAGGATAAGTTTCCGAAATATAACTTCTTAGCCATTTCTAATTCTAAATATGAGTAATTAAGACCTTTGCCTCCCCTTCACTTACAATTCGGAATCCTCATGTAAAGAAAAAGATAACTTAGGTAGTATAGCAGAATGAAGGAAAAAGTCAACCCCGTTAGACAAGGTGGGTAATCTAACGGCGTAAACCCCGAGGCCATTAAATGAGGGTTTTTGGCTCAGAAATGCCTTTTTAGGCCTGTATTTGACTTTTTTAGATAAATTTGCTATAATATACAAGTAAGCTGTAATTTCGCAGCTCTGATATCCCGTATCCCGCACATTTCAAAGAGGTAAAATCATGTTTCCAGTCCCAATCTTTCCCGTATTCGCGCTGTGTGTCGTGGTCTTGTCGGCACTTGTTGTGATGGCCAAAACTTTCGAATGGAAGCTCGTGCCTACGTTCAAGACCGAGCCACGCTACCGGCTCACTCGCTTCCAATGGGTGGATGGAGTGGCGACCGTGGAAGCGGCGGTGAAGAGTGGTATGGAAGAGGTCTACTCGAGAATGGCTAGCTTCCAAAGCAAGGTACTTGGACGCGATAATGATTTTGATGCGCTCGCCCAAGCTGCTAAAGCCGACTTAGCGCTCCATCCCAATGGTCGGTTCTCTTACGACGTCACCGACACGCGGAACGACTACTCACATCACACGGTGGCTCTGTCAGATCCGTCGCAATCTTGGCAAGCATAACTCGTGCCTCTGCCAAAATGACCGCTCTAAGGGGGCGGTCATTGTTTTTCACACTAACCCGCACAACTCAAAGAAAGGCTCCAGATGTTTGATAAAAACGTGATTTTGAATGTTTTGTTGGCACTTGCGCCGATCTGCTTTCTTGGACTCGTGATGTACATCATGTTTTCTGCCAAAAGAAAAACGTAGTACGCATCACTGACAGTCTTCTATAAACCGCTCGAAAGGGCGGTTTTTGTTTTCTATTGACCCTGTTAGATTGATTGCTACATCTAACGGGGTTGACTTTTTTATCTAAATCTGCTAGAATCTACTTAAGCTGCAACTTCGCAGCCCCGTACATTTCAAAGAGGTAAATCATGTTCCAGAATGCTGCTCCAGTTGTCTTTGCTCTGCTTGCCATTACCGCCTGCCTCGGTTTCGTGGCGGCCGTCGCTTTTACGTGGAGCTATGTCACGCGCTTCCAAAAGCCGTATCGCTTCGTCCTCGCTCGTGACGGATTCGACATGGCCCGAGGCAACGACTTCGAGAAAATGACCGCTCTCGCCGAAAAAGACGCCGCGACCCGACCAGCTTCTGGTTGGCTTTACGATGTCACGGACTACGGGGCCAACGGGACACAATGCTCTCACCACACCGTTTTGCGACATTAGTCTGCTCGGGAATACTGAGTAGGCGAGGTCGCGAACGGTCCAAGACAAACGCTCGACACTTAACCAAACTTTGGTTGAAGATGTGTCGAGCGTTTTTTTATTTTATTTGACTTTTTTAAAATATAATTTTAGATTAATGTTGTTAAATAACTGCCTGAAGCATCTTAAAAGGAGATCGCTGATGTTTGATAAAAATACGATTTTAAATGTTTTTTTGGTAATTGCACTAATCTACTTTCTTGGATTCGTGATCTACATCATGTTTTTATCCAAAAGAAAGCCTTTGTTTGGTAAATCGAGATACGTCATCCGCAAAACGAATAATGGGAAGAGCTTACCCACAACTATTAGTGAACCGAGATACATCCTCTACAGAACAGATGGTGAAGAAGATTTAATGACCACTGTTAAAGTAAGTGAGGGTAACGATAGAAATAAACTTATAAGAGAGGCTCCCCTATTAGATCCTAGCTCTGGATATTATTACGTAGTTTGGGATAGGACTGAACATGAAGAAATGGTGGCCGAACGAACTAGTTGGTATTATGAGCAGCAAAGTAACCGATAGCTGCTAAATTTATGCAAACCGCTTGAAAGAGCGGTTTTTGATTTGTGGGGAATAAAAAATTAGAATGAGGTTATGCAAAAAGGTAAATTTGCCATGTTTGGGGCGGGATGTTTTTGGGGAGTGGAAGAATTATTTCGAGAATTGCCGGGAGTGATCGAAACTTTGGTTGGTTATAGTGGGGGTAAAACTGAGAATCCAACCTATGAAGAAGTTTGCACCGACACGAGTGGGCATGCGGAGGTGGTCTTGGTAAAATATGATCCGGAAAAAATTAAATACGAGGCTTTATTAAAAATCTTTTGGGAGAATCATAACCCGACGACACCCGATCAACAGGGACCGGATTTTGGCTCGCAATATCGCTCGGCAATTTTTTATTATGACGAGGAGCAAAAAGCGGCAGCTATTAAATCTAAGGAGGATTTGGAAAAGGCGCGGGTATTTGGATTTAATAGGATTGTGACAGAGATTGAGCCGGCGAAACCATTTTTTAAAGCGGAGGAATATCATCAGCAATATTTACATAAACGCGGGGCGAAGACGTGTCATTTTTAAAAGGGACACCTCCCCCAACCCCTCCTCAGTAAAGGAGGGGAGAAAAGCATAAAAAACAAAAAACTCCCGATTGGGAGTTTTAAAAATTACTAGGAAATTCTGGGCCAAGGTAAGGTAGCCATGGCTAGATAAAGAGACTCCCAATTATCGATCATGGGGATGCAAGCCAAGCCGTGATCTAAAACGTGTTTGGTTTTGAAATGAACTTTGTTTGGTACGTATGGATCGAGGTCGATCAAGTTACCTAGCTCGTCGTCGACGAAAAAATCTAATCGCAAATGACGCGCCCAGGCAACTTTGGTTTCACCTCTAGGGACGTTATAAATCTTGATATTAGAACCCTGACGCTTGAGCCAAGTTCTTGCAGCATACACCGAAACTTCGGAGTGCCGCTTGGTGATAATCGAAAGATTGTGGCCATCTTGCTCTAAAAGTCTCAAATAGCACAAAGAGTTTTTAATCGGCTTTAGACGGTCAACTCCCCAGTGATGAGACTCATGAGAAGTACGATAAAGAAACCACGCAGCCTCGTTAGAAAAATTCGCTAATACTGCAGCCTTGGAGGCGAAGTGAGAAATTGGACGATCGACACCTAAAAAATAGCTTGCTACTTCTTGCATTAGGCCATGAGTGTCCCCGATGACACCGTCAAAATCAAAACCGAGATTAAGTGGTTCGGTCATTATGTGACTCCTCTGATAGGGTTTAATTTTGAAAAGCTAAGGGGATTATAGGTTAATAAAGCTTTACTGTAAATCCAAAAGTAGATTCCACCCTCCTACGCCAAAGGCTTTGGACGGGCACAGCGCCTCAATTCCGAATTGATTCCTTGGGGAATCAAACGGAATAGGGCTCTGAATGACAGGTGCCGGCTAACGGAATTTTTTGAATAAGTTAAAAGTAAGGGAGAGGCAGATGAAAAAGAAAATGATGAAAAAACTGTCGAAGACGAAATTCATTATAGTATCAGAAACAGAATAACTTGCGGAATTGATTCGGATAAAATTCCAAATCTCTACGCCAAAAAAGGCTAAGGTGACCACCCACTCTTCTAGACTCAGCTTAATTTTGAATTTTCGTGAGCCAATCATTGATCGTAGAATTACCTAAAATATAGCCAACGCCTGCGGCTGGACCACTGAAGACAAAAGTGGGTACGCCAATAAATTCACCAGCTTCATTAAAGGCTGCGCCACCAGAATTACCCTCATCAATCTTGGCCGAAACTTTAATTAAATCTTTACCCAAACGACCACTCACAACACCTTCTGTAAAAGTGACTTTATTATTACCAAAAGATGGATAGCCGGCTACATAGATAGAGTCGTTGTTTTTTAAAATATCAGATTCACCGAAATTTTTAATTACTCCAAACTTACTAGGTATTTTATGATTGCCATCGATAGTGCTCGTGATCTTTAACAAAGCTAGGTCAAGCTTTTGGTCAAAAGCCGATCGCCCATTATCGAGATTCATCAGTTCGGCGTGATAAATAAAATCTGGCTTTTTGGTAATGTCATTTGTAAAACCAACCCGGCAAACTGCGGCCGGTGAATTTAAAACATGAGCATTGGTTAAAATTACTCCCGAAGGATCGATGATGGTGCCCGAGCCGGCTGAGTAAGAAAATAAATTGTTCGGACAATCGAGTGCGACGAGTGCGTTTAAAGAATCGGTAAAATCAAAACCAAGATCTTTGAGATTAATAGAGTTCTCTTTGACAGAATGACTATCCAGAAAATCTCGATAAGACCTCTCGTTTCGATAGTTGGAATTTCTACTAGTTTCAAAATAGATGGAACGATATTCGATAAAGGCGCCGCCTAAAGATGCGAGGCTAAAGATAATATTAATAATGAAAGCGAGGGAGAAAATTAAAAGAGCTCGGGGTTTATTAAAGGCGCCACCCACTACTACCGTGTGAGCAAGATGATCGTGCCACGCACGTCTTTTTTCGCCACCAAAAAAGATATTTAAAATACCGAGACCGAAGAATATGAAGGATGGAATATAGAAAATGGCACGACTGAAGCTTTGGGTTAAGCTGACGGGCTTCTCTTTGTCCGCGTCTAGCACCTTAAGACCGAAAAGCATTTTGCCAAAAGTGGCCCCGTAAATCTTAGTTAGAATGGCAAAATAAGAGAAAAAGAGAATAGTGGAGATAAAAATGACAATCGGATTATTCTCGAAAAAGGGATTGAAGATGAAGTTTAAGAAATTAAGAAAAGCAAAATCTATGGTAAAAGCACCGAAACGGCTAAAAAAGCCGGCGTAAACTTTTTTAGCCTTAAATACCTTGACTGACTTTACTGATTTGGTGACTTTTTTGGGCATAGAAAACTACTACTAGTCTAACATAACGCCAAATAAGGCCTTAAAATCTAGGCTTTTATGCTATTGACTTTTGTATATTAAATATGCTATTATTAAAAATAAGAAAGGAGGTGGCTCATGTGGGGCAAGACTCACAATCTGCAGGTTCCGCCCTAGCTACCGACTATACAGCCCACTCGCGCCGAGCTTTGAATAAGTCTTAACGGGAAACCGGTTCACTTAGGTGGATATGACGAAAACAAGCTTGGAGCATAGAGTGGGCTTTTTTTTATTTTAAAAAGGCTTTAAATCCAGGCTTTTATGGCTATTGACCCCGTTGGATAGTAGCTTTATCCAATGGGGTTGACTTTTATACATTATGTATGTTATAATCTACTTAGAACATCGTAAAAGATATTAGTTCCGCCCTAACACCTAAGTATTGAAGTAATTCAGTCCTTCGGCGTTGGGGTGGGATAATGTGGTAATAATCCCTTCCTTTCCAGTTATGGCGCAGTGGAGTTCGTTTAGTTACGACCGGTCCATAGTTAGCGATGACTGGTAGGAGAACGTGCCAGCGAAAGGCACGTCTCTCTTATGGGGTTTTTGCTCAAACTGAAATAGGCACTCAATTGCGAGGGACCCGGAAGCAGCTTCGGCAAGGGGGTGGAGTCGGTTCTTACAGAAGGATCGTTAACCACCCTCACCGAAATGCATGTCGCCTCCCAAGTGCCGATGAACTTCAGCAAGAGTAAAAAGCCTGTACCTGAAGCGAGTTGCATCGATTTCAGGAGTTCTTAAGGCTGACACGATTAGCCTTCCAGAGTAGGCTCTGGTGTAATTGCAACAAGGAATTTACCACGCGTGGGGATGATGTCGATGGAGAACCTAAAAACCATCGACGGACTCACACCGGCGCCAACCTCTTCGCGAGAGGTTGGCGCTTTTTTATTTCTAAATACCTAAAAAACCTATGTTTTATTAGCTATTGACCCCGTTGGATAGTAGCTTTATCCAATGTGGTTGACTTTTATGGGTTAGGTGTGCTATAATACTTAATAGAACATCGTAAAAGGTATTGATTCCGCCTCTACACCTAAGGATTGAAGCAACTCAGTCCTTCGGCGTGGAGGTGGGATGATGTGGTATAATCCCCCCTCGAATGTGCTTGTCCCAGGAAGGATCGCTGGACTTCGGCCCTGCTGAGCTACGAAGCTTAGTATAAAAAGTGACCGCCTAAAGGACTTGCCTCTCACAGAATGGTTGAGAGTTGAACGAAGGGGTTCAAATGACCCCTCTAGAGCTCCATTAACTCAGTATAAAGACGAGGACCTAAGCTAGCAGC
>JAHFLM010000015.1:9784-14802 GCA_023244865.1 Candidatus Harrisonbacteria bacterium
TTACCTGCAAGTACGGAATTTCGTCCTGAGCTAACTACCGAAAGGCGGATGGATCATCTAGACCTGACTCAATTGCATGAGTTGGGAGCTGCTAGAGTCTGGAATCTTAAATGATTAGGACTCGCGGGAGATAGGGTATCTTCCGATGTAAATGGCAGTTAACCACATTTGTGAGCGAGGCCTAGCCTGTGGAGCGAATTTCATTCATTCTGCGGCTCTCGACACACCCGATTAGCACCTTCTCCGCGGGAGGTGCTTTTTTATTAGATTGGACGCCCCTCCCCTAGCCTCGCTCCTGCAGTAAATGAGGGATAAAACAAGGTATTGACTTTTATTTGCTATGGTGCTATAATACTTAGCAGAACATCATAAAAGATTTATTTCGCCCCGAGCCCCAAGGATTTGTGTGGTTGGCTAGTCGCAAGATTAGTTTGCTTCATGAGTCCTTAGGGCTCGGGGTGGGATTATTATGTGGTATAAGTCCCCTCCTGTTGTGTCCAATAAGGTCGGACGCCTCTAGCAAAGGCATGACTAAAATCGCTTCTGCCATGTGGGTAGAGGGCGATGGGACACGCGCTAATATTTTTTAATAAAAATATTAGAGCCTCTCTTGTAGGTATGGATCCCCCATTGGAGGTGATCTAGCAGAGAGAGATAAGGCGGATTAAATATTCGCCTCTAGAGACCGTATCGGTACTCAGAATAAAGGTGACAGACCTACGCAGACGGAGACCCGTCTGTATGGCAGAAGCACCCTGAGGAAGCCCGAAAAAGTCTTCTAGACCTCAACCTCAATTGCAGAGATTTGAGGAGTCGCAACCTGACCCGTGATTGGGAGGGTGAAGGGGGGTTCGCCTCCAATGCAAAAAGCGACTACCACAGTTGGTTGAAACGGGGCGATCAGTCTCTGGGCTTTGAAAGAAGCGCTCGACGGAATCGTAACCCATCAACCACCACCCAGCTTTCGAAGACGTTCGAAGGGCTGGGTGTTTTTTTATTTTTTAAATATTGAATAGATTCCACGCCTCAATTCCGAATTGATTCTTTGGGGAATCAAACGGAATTGGGCTCTGAATGACAGGCCCGCACACAGATCCCGTACTTCGACCACGCTCAGCACAAGTCGTTATACTCTGGGATGACAAATAAAAGCTAAAGCCAATAAATAAGAGCAATCGCCATGGCGGCTAGGGAGGCTAGTTGATGGAAGGTGTTGATGATGAAAAGTTGAGTGTTACTTTTGTGGTCGAAAAGATGGGCGGTGAATTGGGTGGTGGCGACGAAGCCGAGCCAGAACCACAAAACTAATTCGAGCGCTCCCCCGGTCGAGGTCACACCAAGCATGTAAAAAAGCTTAGTCATTACGAAAGCGGTTACTATCGCACTTAAAAAGCTCATACCATAAGTCACACTCATTTTTTCTTTTTCATTTTTCATGCGCATTAAATCGCTCTCGGAAAGATGCATGGCGGCCATCCAAGGCTTACCAAAGAAGGTTTTGGAATACCATGCAAAACCCACAATCATTGAGACTACTGCGGCGCCAAAAATGGCGAAGAAATTAATTTGTTCCATATTTTTTATTTTAACATAAGGAGTAGATTCCACGCCTCAATTCCGAATCGATTTTATCAAATCGAACGGAATTGGGCTCTGAATGACCCGCCTTCGCATAAAGCTTCGGCGAGGCACGGCAGTAGTAAAAAAATAAAAGGGTGCCAAGGATGACAGGGGGGGTATAAGATGATAAATTTAGCAGATGAAAATTGCTGGGATTTTGATTTTGATAATAGGAATTTTGGGGTTGGGATATTTCTTAATTTTTAAAAAACCTCGTGAAATAACGGTTTTGAGTTGGGATAATTATATTGGAAAAAACACACTGGGAGAGTTCGCGAAAAAAACTAAAATTAATGTTAAGTATGGATTAATTAAAAGTAATGAGGAGGCGCTTGATAAAATAAAGACTGACCCCGAAGCTTATGACGTGGTTGTGGTGTCTGATTATATGGTGAAAATAATGAAAAGCGAAGGTTTAATTCAGCCACTGGATAGAAAATTTTTAACTAATCTGAAAAATATTAGCGAGGACTTTAAGGGGGCTTATTATGATTCTGGCTTGGAGTTTAGCGTGCCTTATACTTTTGGAACGGCGGGGTTTGCGGTCAATAAAAAATATTACAAGGAAGGAACGATTAGCTGGAAGGAGCTTACGAAAGCAAAATACAAAGGGAAAATAATTGTAATGGATAATATGAGATATGTGCTGGGGTCAGTGCTCCTAGAATTGGGGTATGATCCAAACACAACCAGTAAAGACGAGATTGATAAGGCGGTCGCTTTATTTAAAAAAGTGTTACCGAATATTCAAAGACTTAATCCGGATACACCAACCGATTTGATGATAGACGAGAAGGCTTGGGTGACTTACGACTATTCAAACGGTGTGCTACAAATGCAAGCTCAAAATAAAAATATTGGGTATTTGGTGCCAAGTTATGGAGCGCTAAAATTCGTAGATAGCATGGTGCTCATAAAGGGAAGTAAGAAAAATGAAGAGGCTTTAACTTATATTAATTATATTCTAGAGCCGGAAGTGAGTGCTGGGATAACTAATCAGATTCACTATGGCAATCCAAACGGGGCGGCACGGTCTTTGATTAATCCAGAAATTCTTAGTAATCCGACGGTTTTCAACGATTCGGACACGAGTAAGAAATTAAGATTTGTGGAAGAAGTGGGTGACGCATTAAATCTTTACAATGACGCGTGGGAGGAAATTAAGTTATAATTCACCCCGTTAGATAAACTATGTTCTACGTTTATATTCTAAAAAGCATAAAAGATGGTATGCTTTATACTGGGTATACGAATGACTTAAAAAAGAGATTTGAGAGTCATAATAAAGGAAAAGTCTTCTCTACAATGAAGCGCTTACCGATGAGATTAATTTACTACGAAGTCTGCCTAAATCAGCAAGACGCGACTCATAGAGAAAAGTATCTAAAAACTGCTTGGGGTAAAAAATTTATCAAAAATCGATTAAAAAATTATTTGACGGGGAAAACCCCATTAGATAATAAAAAATAGAAATATCTAACGGGGTAAAATGCATTATAAGACTTTAATTTGGTTGGTTGCGATATTGATTGTTGCAGCAGGGGCGGTGATTTTTCAGATTATTAAAACTGGCGATTATGGCCAACCGAAAATTGAGGCGGGGAAGCTTTTGATTTAAATTTATATTGAATAGATTGCCACGGGAGTTTTGTGATTAATTTTTAAATATTGAATAGATTCCACGCCTCAATTCCGAATTGATTCTTTGGGGAATCAAACGGAATTGGGCTCTGAATGACAGTAGAGTTTAGTTCATGGATTGGAGGGCTTTGATGCGCTCTTCAACTGCTGGGTGGGTGGCGAAAATTCTGACGAAGAAATTTTTTAAGTCTTTTGTCTTGAAGGGGCTGGCGAAAAAAAGATGTGCGGTCGAGGTGCTCGTGTGCGCCATGCCGACAGGATAGGCGCTAATCTTTTCTAGGGCGTGAATGAGACCATCTGGATAACGAGTGATGAGAGCGCCCGAAGAGTCAGCGAGAAATTCTCTTTTACGGGAAATAGCGAGCTGAATAATAGTCGCGACGACTGGGGAAAGGATGATGAAAATTAAGCCAATAATAAGCATGGCGCCATTCCCCTCTCTTTTCCTGTCGTCGTTACGACTCATAAAAGAAAATCTGATAGACCAGTCGGCAAGAATGGTGATAACTGAAACTAAAACCGCGACGACAGTGGAGAGCAAAATGTCGCGGTTTTTTACGTGAGAAAGTTCGTGAGCCAAAACGCCTTCAAGTTCGGTACGATTTAACCTCGAAAGAAGGCCGGTCGTAACTGCAATGGAGGCGTGATGCTCATCACGGCCGGCGGCGAAAGCATTAGGCGATTCGTCGTTAATTAAATAAAGGGCTGGCACCGGAAGACCTGTCGCAATACAAAGATTTTCTAATAAATTAAAAACCTCTCTATGACTTGATTGATCGATTTTTTGGGCGCGGTTGAGCGCTAAAACTATTTTGTCGGAGTACCAGTAGCTCACAAAATTAGAAACTAGGGCGTAAACAACAGCGAAATATAAAAAACCGGGTTGGCCGTAAATAACACTAATGGAATAGCCAACGCCACTGATTAAAAAGAAAAATAAGATGAGGAAGCCCCAAGTTTTTCTAGTGTTGGAAGCGATGTTTTGGTAGAGGGTCATGGGATTAGATCAAGAAATTAAGAATGAGGATTTAGAAATTAGAAAATGAAATTTATTATAATAGATTCACTCTCTTAATTCTTAACTAATAAATCTTAATTTATGTATTTTAGAAGCTGACTTTGACGGGTTCTCGGGCGGCGTCTTCGGCTAACTCAAAAAGATCCATTTTCACAAAGCCAAACATTTTACCGATAAGATTTGAAGGGAAAGAATCAACTTTAATATTTAGATCTCGTACGTTGCCGTTGTAAAAACGACGGGCGGCTTGGACTTTGTCTTCGGTGTCACGTAATTCACGTTGTAATTCCAAAAAGTTAACGTTGGCTTTTAGGTCGGGGTAACTTTCACTTAAGGCGAAAAGATTTTTTAAGGATGAGGAAAGCATGTCTTCGGCCACGGCGTGATTTTTCAAACCACTAGCACCCATCGCTTCGTTGCGCGCGCGAATGACGCCCTCTAAAACATTACTTTCGTGGGCGGCATAACCCTTAACGGTTTCGACAAGGTTAGGAATTAAATCATAACGACGCTTCATTTGCACCTCAATATCGCTCCAGGCTTCGCGGGCACGATTAATTAAACTAATAAAACCGTTGTAAATAACAATTAAATAAAGGGCGACGAGTACAATTAAGCCCATTATTAGGATATACATGTTCATAGATATGATAATACTCTTATATGACGTTTTATCAAGAAAACTTATTACCATTGCTAAAAATATAATAACGTGATATATTATCGGGGTTAATAATGA
>JAHFLM010000016.1 GCA_023244865.1 Candidatus Harrisonbacteria bacterium
CCACCGCCATTGCCGCAAGCGCCCCATAAGCCATATAAGAAAATAAGCGAACTACAAATCGCCCAAACATCCCCATCTCAATTTTCGGATCTTTAAACAAAATTTGCATAGCCTGTAATTGCCTTAACTAATAAATAAACCGGCAAAATAGCCCAGGTCGCATAAGTGAGTAAGAGGGCCGTGCCAAAAACATAATAAGTTACCTTCCCCCATTTTTTATAAACCCAAGACAAAAAACTCAACCCATAAATCCAAGTATTAAAATACCAATGTTTTACAAATAAATATAAACTCTCTAAAGCACTTCTTATTAAATAATAAATCACTAAAGCAACATTCATGGATTAAATTAACAAGCCTAAACTTAAAAGGAGCATACCAACTCCCTGCCTAATTGTCCATAAATAATGATCAAAAAGACCAATTATCAATAAGCCCAAAAGCATGGCCAGGGGCACCAAAAGTCGCCAATCAGAAGATTTTAAGCTGCTTGTAGTGAGCTTGTCGAATCTATCTCTAAATAAGGAGCAAACCAAGGCTAAAAACACCAATAATAAAACTAAGCCACCCTCCTTAAACATCATCAAATACAGACTATGAAATAAAGGTTCCTGAATCTTTAAACTCAACCCCTCTCCAAAAAATCCGTAGTTATAAATATTAGATGTAAAAACCTCAAATCCACTCATCCGCTCCATCACTGTAAAATTATTTAAACTCAAAGTATTTATTCGAGGCACCAAAGCCCATCCAAAAAAAACTAAAATGAGAGTAATCGTTACTAAAAATGTTTTTTTAAAATATTTTTTCACCTCTCCCAACCCAAATCTCTCAAAGTTAAAATAAACAAACAAAATTCCCGCCACAGTCGCAAGCCAAGCGCTCCGACTAAAATTTAAAATCAAACTTGCCCATAAAATAAGCCAAGTCACCCATAAAAACCATCGCCCTCTGTCATTCCCGTGAAAACGTGAGTCTAATCTCCTTTTTATTAAAAAATAAAGCATCGCCATAATTCCTAAAAATAATAACCCACCTAAAACATTCGGGTGTGGCGTTAGTCCATAAGCTCTCAAAATAAACGAATCATCTCCTAAATAAGCTAAAGCCACTTTTTTATCCGCAATTTCTAACCGAGACTCCCCTAAGAAATACAATCCTAAGTCATGTTGCAAAAAAACCTGCCCCACCCCCACCAACCCATTCACTAAAGCCGCCGCCACCAAAAACCCCATCACGAACTCCCTACCAACTAAACCCACCGATAAACTAATTCCCAACCAAACTAAAATTTTAAAAAATAAATAAAAATCCCGCGCCACTAAAGCTAAAATTAAAAGTAAACCAATAAAAACAAGAAACCAAAGCCAGTAATTTTTAAATATTCCCATGCTCTAATTTCTAATTCTTAACTCTTAATTTCTATTTTTACAAATACTTCGCAAGCTCAGCTAACAAAACTATAACAAACACCCCACCCACCAAACTCATCAATCCCACCGGCCTAGTTTTAAAAATAAAGCTCTTTTTATTCATCTTAAATACCGCTCGCCACCACATTTTAATAATTAAAAACGCCTCAACTCCTAAAAAAATTCCTCCAATAAAAGACACTAAAGCCGTTAAATCAGAAAATCCTAGAAAATATAAAAATAGAGGTAAAAATATCACCAATAAAACTCTGAGGCTCCCATGCATTTTTAAATCAAACCGCATCACATCCTCCATATCGTAGCCCATGATTACATACGAGCTCCAAATGCACAGCAACCCCAAAATCCCTATCCCAAACAAGAAAAAATTAGGTAGAGCTCCTAGTAGGCCGGTAATTCCATCCGGAGTCACCTGAGTCGACAAATTAAAGGCCGCCACTATAAAAAGTAGGTAAATGATCGCCGGAATTATTGTCCCCGCTAAAATCACCCCTCGCACATCCCGCCTCTTAGTCACTCGAATCGTTTCCACAATCCCCACTCGCCCATTCAAGCTAAAAATAATTGGTGCAAGTGGTAAAAGCCAATAAATACTTTCGCCTAAAGACTTTAATTCAAATTTTAAATTATTAATATTCGGCAAACTCCAACTAAAAAGCAAAAAAATGATCACGATCACCGCCACCGTAATAAAAGTCTCCAAAAATTCTAATTTTTTTAAACTTAAAAAGATCGCCGCCGAAGCTGTTGCCCAAAAAATTAACATCACCCCTAGTCCACTCGAAATCCCCATAATTTTCGCAAAGCTAAAAGTCAAAACCAAATAAACCAGCAATTCAAAAAACATTTGCACTAAGCTTGCCACGAGCGCAATCGCCGCATAAAAATTCCCCGAATAGATCTTATTTAACCCCACAAAATTATGCTTTCCTGAAGTCATCAACACCAAATCAGCATAGAATAAGTGGATCAGAGTCACCACCACTGTCCCCAATAAAAGCCAAAAGGCACCCAACACCCATCCTGATTTCACAATCACATAAGGCAAAGAAAAAACTCCCGCCCCAATAACCGCCCCCATCATGAGTGAGGTTGGTAAAAAATACCGCCTAATAAGAGCTAGGTTCATCTTCGTTTTTTGTAAGATTCTTTATTATTTTCTTTTCCAAGAACCAAAAAAATACAAAGACTACTAAGGTTAATGCTGTCCCAAAAATCGCAATATCATAAAGCCGATAAGCCACCGCCATTCCCACCGCCGCCGACACCCAAAGCCCAGCCGCTGTCGTCAAACCTCTAATTTTTTCCTTACTCACAAAAATTACTCCTGCTCCAATAAAACCCACACCCACCACAATCTGCGACGCAATTCTCGAGGGATCAAAACTACTACTCCCCACTAAAGTTGAAAAAGCGTTCGAAGAAATTAAAGAAAACAAACACGCTCCCAAAGATACTAAAGCATAAGTCCGCAAACCCGCCGTTTTACCAGCCATCTCTCGCTCCAAACCCAACACTCCTCCAAGTAACACCGCAAGAACCATTTGTAAATAAATTTGACCCATTTTACTTATTATTTAAATGAAACTTTTTCATTTCGTTTTTCTTTTCCTCCTCAATCATCTCGATCACCATCTTCACTAATTTTTTAGGATCGCTTGAATAAACCACCTTCCCCGGACCTCGATGAGATTTTTGAACTAATTCCCTAATATCATCCGCTAATCCACCACTCCCTTCAAGAATCCCAATAATTTTTTTATCCTCAAACGCAATCGTAAATTCATTTAAAGTTCCAATTCTCCCACAAATCGTAATCACCGCATCCGAGCATCTAATCAAAAGTAAGTTCCTCCCAGAATATTCAAACCCCGAATACATAATAATATCGTGATAATCTAAGGGTAAGTGATATGTCTTTACATGTGCCGCTTCCGAAGATGCTGGTGACACACCAAATACAAACCCACCAGCCTCCTTAGCTCCCTTAGCCGCCCAATATGGAATACCTACCGTCGCTCCAGTCGCCAAAATCCCCCCCGCTTTTGCCACCTCTCGCCCTACCAACTCAGCATTTTTAATCGCATCAGAAGAACAGGGTCCGGTTTCCGCAGCCCCAGAAATACAAATCTTCGGTTTAATTTTTGAAATCTTATTTAACGGCACTAAGCTAATTATAGCACTTCTAAATTAAGTCGTATTCCTCATTCGTCTCCGGCACCACCGCCTCCAAACCTAATTCCTCCTCAATTTTCTGACGTAAAACGGGCGCCCCCTCCTCTCCCTGCACCACAAATACCTTTCGAATTTTTTTACTATTAGGACTCATCCACTCAAGTAACTGCCGCTGATCAGCATGAGCTGAATATCCACCAATTGCCTTCACATGACACCTCACCGGAATCCGCTCATTCATAATCGTCACCTCCCTCTCCCCATCTAAAATTGCCCGCCCTAAAGAACCTTCGGTTTGATAACCAACTATTAAAAGCGTTGACCTCGGATCAGGTAAGTAACGTAATTCGTGATGCAAAATTCTCCCCGCATGACTCATTCCAGCACCCGCAATCACAATCTTCGGTGCCGATACACTATTTATTTCTTTTGACTCTGTTGTCGTTAGGGTTTTTTTCAAAGACTCAAAATCAAATAGTTTTATTCCCTTCTGAATCATCTGCTGACTTCCTTTATCAAAATAATTAGAATATCTCTCATACACCGTTGTCACCTTAATCGCGAGCGGACTGTCTAAAAACACCGGCACCCGAGGAATCTCGTGATTATTAATTAATTCTTGTAACTCAAATAATAAATGCTGCGTTCGTTCCATCGCAAAAGCCGGAATCATCAAAACCCCATGCCCATGAACAGTCTCCAAAATCATCTTCTTTAAAATCTCCTTCGTCTGCCCCTGCGGCTCATGGAATCTGTTACCATAAGTTGACTCTATTAAGGCATAGTGCGCCTCCGGCATCACCTCCTTCACTCCGATAATCGGCGCCGGACTATTTCCCAAATCCCCCGAAAACACCGTCTTCACTTTATTCGACTCCATTAAAATCGAACCTGAACCTAAAATGTGCCCAGCGTTATAATAAGTTGCCTTATATTTTCCAAATTCAATCGTCTGATGATACCCCCCGCCCTCCCATAAGGTCATCACACCCTCAATATCTTTTTCATCATAAAGCAGCGGTCGCTTAAATTTAATCGCATCCTCGTGCAAAATATGCTGCGAATCTTTTAATAATAATTCCGAAAAATCTTTCGTAGGCGCTGTCGAAAAAATCTTCCCTCGAAATCCATCCCTAAATAATTTAGGTAGTAAGCCTATATGATCCAAATGAGAGTGTGTAATAAACACCGCCTTAATCTCGGCTGGATTATAAAAGAAAGGCTTCCAATTCTCCTTCTCAAACACCGCCTCCCCTTGTTTCAAACCACAATCCACAAGAATCTTATCTCGACCATCATCCAAAAGATAATTCGCCCCCGTCACCGCCCCCGCCCCCCCACAAAAAGTGATCTTCATCTCTTTCTATTATACACTCACCCTCTAAAGTTAGAAAAATTATTAACTCTTAAAATAATCCAAAGGAGCCTTTTCTTTGGAGCGTAAGACCGGGCTAGCGCCCTCGGAGCGCGCTTCAAAGAAAAGGCTCCTTTGGATTATTTTTCCCCTAAAATTTCTCTTACCACCCCCACATCACTCCAAGCCTCCTTACTTCCCTTCGACCCCCTAATGAATTTCTCCGACCCCTTCCCTGTGATAATCACCAAATCCCCTTTATGAGCCTTTTTTATCGCGGCCGCAATCGCCTCCTTTCGATCTAAAATCTTCTCCGCTTTTTCACATTTAACTCCAATCTCATTCATAATCTTTTTCGGATCCTCATCAAACGGATCCTCGTTCGTCAAAATCACCTCATCGCACCACCTATCGGCCAAAGTCCCAAACTCCGCCCGCTTCCACTTATCTCTTCCACCCCCAGCCGCACCCAAAACACAAATCATTTTTTTTGCACCCGGCTTCAAAGTCTCGTAAGTAGCTGAAAGCGAATCTGGTGTATGAGCATAATCTACCACCACCGTAAAAGGCTCCTTCTGTACAAACTCCAATCTTCCCGGCGCCCCACTAAATTTTTCCAAAGCTCGATCAATTACCTCCTCGCTCACCCCCAAAAATTGCGCGACCGCACACGCCGCTCCAGCATTAAATTTATTAAACTCTCCAACCACTCCTAGCTTTCCTTTAAATTTATTAAACATTTCTACCTGCCCTCTCTCACCCTGAGAAGCAAAATAGGACTGCGACGGATCTTCCTCGTTCACAAAAAGTTTAGCTCCCCGTTGCGCCGCATACCTAAAAAAACTCATCTTTGCCGAGCGATACTTATCAAACGAGCCATGACTTTCAATATGCTCAGGCGCCAAATTTAAAAACACCGCCACTCCCCATTTAATAAATCGATGCCTAAAAAACCTCGCCCCCTCAGAAGTTACTTCGATCAAAGCCACCCGGCAGCCATTCTTTTTTGCCTCCTTTAAAAACTTCTGAATCTGAAGTCTCCCAGGCATCGTATTGCCCGTTAAATTATCCTCCGACCTCTCGCTCGCCTTCACCCTAATAGACGACATTAAAGCAGTCTTCATCTTAGCCTCTTCTAAAATCGCATCGAGCATCTCAAGTGTCGTTGACTTCCCCTTCGTCCCAGTCACCCCCACTACTATCAAATCCTTCGAAGGATTTTGATAAATCAAAGCCCCTATTAAAGCTAGTCCAAAGTGATACACCTTCCTCCCAATAAATAAAATAAAGCTCCAAACTTTTTTCACTACCCCAACCACTGTCATTCCCGCGGAGGCGGGAATCTTCATGGCTTTTTTAAAAAACATTTTCATTTCCCTAATTTTTAATTTATTTTTTTACTTTCGTAAAAATTTCAGCGCTGCTTTCAGCCTCTCCTCTAATTTTACCATGTCTATCGGCACCCTCTTCAAAGCCTCCCGCACCTCTCCTTTTCCATAACCCAATCCCACTAACACTTCTTCTAGCTCTAGATCCCCTTCCATTTTTTTCACCGATGTCGAAGCGCCACCCACCACCTTGCCTCGAAGCTCTAAAACCACCCTCTCTGCCGTCTTCTTCCCAATCCCCGAAGCCTTAGTTAATAAATCCGGCCGGCCAGCGTTAATCGCCGTAATTAAATCGTCCACAGGCGCCACGCCTAAAACCGCTAAAGCCGTCTTCGGCCCCACTCCATTTACCCCGATTAATTTTTGAAAAAAATAGAGCTCAACTTCAGTTAAAAAACCAAACAGCTCCAAAGCATCCTCCTTCACATTTAAATGCGTTAATAACTTTATTTCATTACCCACCAACCCCACCTCTCTTTCGATAAATTTAGATACTCTCACTAAAAAACCCACTCCTCCAACCTCCACCATTAGCATCCCTTCATTTTTTGAAACTAAATTACCTTTTAAGCTACCAATCATCCCTCGCATTCTAACTAAAAAAAACTAATTTGTCATATAAAATAAAAATAAAAAAAAGCTGGCGGCTACACTCGATGATGTAACTTTCGCCAGCTAGGGTCTCGCCCCACTCATTGCTTTAACTCATTCTTGCAAGCCGCCTTCTAGTCACTATGTGACTGTTTGCCATCTTGAAGAAGCTCTCATAGAAGCTTATCTTTGCCCCGGAGAGGAGTTGGACTTGTGGCGCCAACTCTTTGAGCCCTTTTGAGAAGAATCTAATCGTCCTCTCAACGATCGGGGGTCTCGCCCCCTTCGAAGCTACGGCCAGTGCATGTCCAGCGATCCTCCTGGGATCTACGCAGAAACATTTCATAAAGTGCCCTCACGTTGGGCAACGGGGGTCTTAACAGAACCCCAACGGAACATTACCTAAGCTACGGCCAGTGCATAGTCGAGTTTCCACTCATCTTGTAGGGATGGATATCATATCAAGAGCTTCGCTCCGTCGTTTACCATCCCGATCATTTCTTTGGAGCTCTTAATTGACAGACAAGACACACTCGATGGGGACATCAACCCCAGAAAAAGTAGCTACGTCCAGTGCACGATCTTAGTCCTTTCATTTGAAAGCGGATTCCACCAAAATCATCGTCGTGGCAGAAACCCTAAGCAATTCGTTATGTTCAAAGTACCTCTTCGTGAGCACGGCAGGGCAACAAATTTAGCTGGCCCGCCACAACGCTCGTAGGTTCATTATATCACACTACCTTACAAAAAGTCAATAGATAGCTATAAATGGCTTTAAACCAAGCTTTTTAATTTAAAAAACGCCGCCGCACCTGTCATTCCCGTGAAAACGGGGATCTTCCACGTTTATCGATAATCGACGTAGATTCCCATTTTCACCGGGATAACTAGGAGAGCGGGCTTGCTTTTTCCCTATTATTACTTTAAAATAACCCTATTAAATTATATGGCTATTACTAAGACAGCTAAGAAAAATATAAGAAAAACAGCTACTCGCCGCGAACACAACGCCGCCCAAAATAAAGTCTTGAAAGGCTTAATTAGAGATTTTAAAAAAGCCTTAGCTAGTAAGAAACCAGAAGAAGCTAAAACCAGCCTCCCAACCCTTTATAAAAAAATAGATAAAGCGGCTAAAACCAACTTAATCAAAAAAAATAAAGCCGCTAGACTAAAATCTAGACTAACTAAAAAACTTTCAGTAGCCAGTAAATAAGCTCCCATCAAAAAACCGCTAGAAGCGGTTTTTTGTAAATTCTAAAAATTAGGCTTGGCATCAATACACTTATTATTAGGCTTATAATTAACCCAATCACACAACCTAAATCCTATCATATTCGTCGGAGCAACTTCTCTACAGTCAGCCTCAGTCTTCGCAACCGGGCAAGCTGTGTCGGAAATAATATTACCAGCAAACTTAGAAACGCACGCCAACCGAGGCGGATAAATTACTAAAGAGCAATCCTTTCTAGCCTTACAATCATCATCATTACTAATAGAAGAACAACTAATATAAGAATCATTCCAAGGATAATATCTAGCCAGAACTCCCAAGGCTCTTTCTTTAACAGTAGAATCAGAATTATCCCAAGGATGCTTTATTAATGCATGAGATAAATCATCTAAAAAACTCTGATTATCATAACTGAGACCCGTATTAACATTCACAGGATTATTCGAGTATGGAATATAGGAAGGTTGCGTAATCGAATCAGAAGCTCTACTAATAAAAGACTTTAAAACAAAAATAATCAAAATAAGAAAAATGACTCCAAATAAATACTTCCAAAAAATTTTCTTTCTACTTTTTTTAACCACAAATTAATTATATCACAAGGCTAATCAATCCCAACTCAAACTCACTTTTCCCTAATTTTATTTTCTGATCCAAATCCACCGCGCTCCTTAATTTTTCCCCACTTAAAGTCGCAGCTAGCACATTAAATACGGCTGCCGCGTCATTAGTCTCTAAAATTACTTTTAAATATTTCAACCTCTCTTCAAGTCTTAAGCTCTTCAATTTATTTAGTAACGGAAAAAAATCCATTACCGCAACTACATCATTATCTAAAATTTTAGGCTCGACCACCAACCGCTCCACCATATTAATTAAACCCACATAATCCTCTTTAAATTTTCTCGTTAAAATCCCCTTAGTCTTTAAATTAATTACTAAACCCCTTCTCTTCGCTTCAAAATCTATAAACTCAGCCAACTTACTCTCATCAAACCAATCAAACTCCAAAACCTTCACTCCCTCACTTTTCAAAAGAAAATCAAACTTCTTAAAATGCTTTCCATTACTCAAAATTAAAATCGTGTCTTTATTTTCTAAGTACTTTTTTAATAATTCCACACTCTCTTTGTCGTCGCCTAAATTCCTCAACAAAGCTAGTTTAAAGTTAGTAAACAAACCGCCCTCACTTAAAAATCGCTTGAGCTTAGAAAACTCTTCGTCGTCACCCTCTAAATCAAACGTATCTAAAGCCAACCCGGAATGCTTCTTCTTAAACTCCTCCAAAATAAACCGCTCTTTTTCTCTTCGCCTATAAATTTCCTCCCCGTATAAATAAATGAGCATAAATTAAATAGTATCCCAGCCTGTCATTGCGAGCGTAGCGCGGCAATCTCGAACTAGCATGGACCATCTTACTTGAGATTGCCACGTCGTTTCACTCCTCGCAATGACGTATATTATTAATCAAATCTTCTGACATTCCTTACAATAACAAACCGACCTTCCTCCAATCTTTATTTTCTCTATTATAGTCCCACACTTTTTACACTTCTCACCCTTTCGCCCATAAATTAAACGCACCGCCCCATAATTTCCCTTCTCGCCTTCTAAATCTCTAAAATCATCCACCGAAGTTCCCCGTAGCTTAATCGCCTTATTTAAAATCTCCCGCCCACATTCATATAGTCTCTTGATCTCTAAACTACTCAACTGATTCGCTAATCTTTTCGGATGGACTTTAGCCTTGTATAAAGTATCATTCACATAAATATTACCGAGCCCTGCCACCACTGACTGATCAAGTAATGTCTGATAAATATTTCTTTTTCTTTTTAAAACCCTCTCTTTAAAATCTACAAAATCCATAAAAATTAAATCGGTCGCCATCTTTTTTAAAGCCGCGTGATTTAAAATCTCATCCAACTCTCCAAACTCCACTCGCCCAAATTTTCGCATATCCGAGAACCCCACCATTCTTTTGTCGTCCAATTCTAATAAAAAATGAATAAACCTATTAATCGGCTCAGTCGCGGCAAATGGACTAATTCCGACCGGCTTCTCACCTACTTTTTTCGGCCAACTCCACTTCCCTAGTAATAAATGCCCTGTCATTTTCAAATGCAACATAAAACCCTTATTTTTATCCAAATGGAAAATAATATACTTTGCCCGTCTCTCCACTTTTAAAATCTTTCGCCCCACTAAATTTTCCACCGCTTTAAATTTAGGCACATCTAACCAGACCCTCTTAACTTTCGCACGCAAAACTAGCCTATTTAAATCCCTAACCACCGTCTCCACCTCTGGCAACTCTGGCATATGCCTTCAAACTAACCCACCACCCCAAACCAATCAAGGGACTTCGCTACATAAGGAAATAATTAATAAGACACCCTCACTTTGGAGCGTAAGACTGGGCTAGCGCCCTCGGAGCGCGCTCTAAAGTGAGGGTGTCTTATTAGTTATTTCCGCCCCCATCTGTAGGTAGATCGACTATAAACGTTGTCCCTCGATTTAAAATCGAACTCACCTTCACCGTTCCTCCGTGTTTTTCCACAATATTTTTCGTCAAAAACAACCCTAAACCAGTCCCATCTGTCGAAAACTTAACTACGTTCTCTCCCCGATAAAACTTCGAAAAAACCTTATTTAAATCCTCTTCTGGAATCCCCACACCCGTATCTTCAACTTTAACTTCGTAACCCTGATCAATTTTAGCTAGCCTCAAAGTGACGTTCCCATTTTTAATATTATACTTTATGGCGTTATCAATAATATTGGTAAAAGCTAAAGCTAACCGCTTCTCATCACCTATTATCTTTGCCTCAATTAACCCCCCCTTATCAAAATATATTTTCACCTCAAAACTCTTTGCTATATTTTCAGCATCCACTAAAATACGGTTCAAAAAAACCACCAAATCAACCTCCGCAAAATCAAAACCAAATTTTCCCTCCTCTAGCTGAAATGCATTTAACAAATCATTAATCGTTTTCAAAAGAATATGTGAGGTCTGACTCGCAATTTTTAAACCCTCAGCTACTTGTGGAGGCACACTCTCTTTCATTAAATTTTCTAAAGACCAATTTAAAGCCGTCGTTGGTGTTCGTAATTGATGGGCCGCCACCGCAATAAAATCGCTCTTCGCCTTAAGTAATCCCTCCTCCCGAGTTTTGTCCTTAATAATTTTTACAAAACCTCTTAACTTTCCTTCTTTGTCTAAAATTTGATTTGTAGTCACAATTAAATCTTTCTCAGGGCTCTCTAAAATTATTTCCACAATCTGGGGAAACACGCCCGGTTGAGATTTTCGATTCACGGTCGGCGCCAAAGATGGAAACACTACCTGTGCCATCGCCTTAGATTTAAAATTCTTCGCATTTTCCAAAGAAAATCTCTGAGCTAAAACCTCTTCCTGAGACACCTCAAATAAATCTAACGCGACATCGTTCACAAACCAAAAACGAAACTCCTCGTCATATACCAAAACCGCATCCGAAATAGCATTAAGTAATGCTTTAGCTAAGTCCCCATTTAAAAATCCCCCGTCCTCGTCATTTTTTTTACTTCCAAAAAACATCATAAATCGCTCCATCGATCCCCGATCGACATTCCCACCTTTAATTTTACACCCATTGGATAAACGTTTTCCATCGTCTGCTTAATAATCTTAGCAATCTTCTCCACTCTTTCCTCCTTTATCTCTAATAAAAGTTCGTCATGAATTGTTAAAAGCATCCGCACATCATGGTCTTTTTTACACTCATGATGCACCGCGATTAAAGCCAACTTCATAATATCCGCCGCCAATCCCTGAATTGGTGCATTGATCGCCTCCCGCTCTGCTCCCGCCCGCAAAAATCCATTCTCGTTATTAATAAATTTCAACCACCTAATTCTTCCATTTAAATTTCTGATATATCCATTTTTTCTTGCCTCTTCCACCAGTCCTTCCTGAAATTTTTTAATCTTTGGAAACCCTTTAAAATAATTTTCGATAAACTTTTCCGCCTCAACTCTTTTAAGCCCCGTGTTTCTAGCAAACGCCGTCGCCCCCATGCCATAAATCACCCCGAAATTTAAAGTCTTCGCAAACCGCCTCTCTTCTTCCGTCACCTTTTCTAACGAAACCCCCAAAACCTGACTCGCAGTAAGACGATGAATATCCAAATCATTCTTAAATGCTTCAATTAAATTTTCATCCTCCGAAAGTACAGCTAAAATTCGCAGCTCAATCTGCGAATAATCCAAAGACACTAATTTAAATCCCTCCTCCGCTAAAAAAACCTCCTTCACCGAGTCAGGAATGTTCTGTAGATTAGGATTTACAGAACTCAACCTTCCCGTCGCCGCCCCAGTTTGTAAAAAAGTTGTATGCACTCGCCCCTTAAAGTGAGATAGCGGTTCCAAATAGGTCGAGTTAATCTTAAAAACCTCTCGATAATCTAAAATCAAATCGATAATTTCATGCTCACCTTTTAACTCCTCTAGCTTCGAAGCCTTAGTTGATTGTAAGCCAGATTTAGTCGGCGCCCCCCGAGCCTTCAAACCTAACTTCTTAAATAAAACTTCCGACATCTGCTTCGGCGAATTTAAATTAAATTCTCCCCCTGCTAATTTATAAATCTCTTTTTCCAACTCCTTAATCTTCCCCTCGTTTTTCTTTTTTAAAACAACCAGCCTTTTCTGATCAATTAAAATCCCATTATTACTCATCTCCTCTAATACCGGCATCAAGGGTTTTTCAATTTCTAAAAAAACCTTAGTCAAACCAAGTTTCTCAAGTTGGGCGGAAGCCTCTTTCTGAGGTAGTTCTTTCGGCGCATCAGGATCCAATAAAAAATTAACTATCTTCAACTCATCAATCGTAAGCATCTACATCAAATCTAACCTATTACTCAAAGAATTAAAATTATTCTGCTCAAAAAAACTCTTTACTTCCTGCTTTTTAAAATCTAAAGCTAGCTCTTCCAACTTCAAATCTAAGTCTAAGTCCGTCTTAATTTTGGCTAATTTCTTACACATAATCGCCTTATCTTTTTCTGCCTCAATCTTCGCCGCTACCTTTTCAGGCGCTTCCCATAAATTATCTAGTAAATTTTCCAAACTCCCCGCTTTTTTAATTAAAGGAATTGCCGTCTTTGGCCCCACCCCCCTCACACCCGGAAAATTATCCGAAGAGTCACCTAAAAGCGCCTTCAAATCCGGTAATTGTTTTGGCGTTAGCCCTTCATATCTTTCAATCACCGCTTTCTCATTATAAATTACCGTTTCTGACACACCTTTTTTCACAAACTGCACCACCACCTTATCATCCTCAACTAATTGCAACATATCCAAATCTCCCGATAAAATAATCACCACTAAATCTTTTTCGCCTTTAAATTTATTCGCCACCGAACCAATCACATCATCCGCCTCAAATCCCGGCCGCTCCAAAGTCTTAATCCCAAACTGATTATAAAGTTCGTGCGCCCGCTCTATTTGCGGAATTAAATCATCTCCCATCTTTGGTCGCTGACCTTTATAATCAGGAAAAATCTCCTCGCGAAAAGTCGCCTCCGGCGTATCAAATACGCCCAGCATATAATCTGGCCGCTGCTCCTTAATAATTTTTAGTAAAACCGCCGACAACCCATAAATCGCCCCCGAAGGCTCGCCTTTATGATTGGTAAGTGGCGGCAAAGCAAAGAAAAATCTATACAATAAAGCGTGACTATCAATAATGATTAAACTTTTTTTCATTTACCCCGTTAGATATTCTTTATAATTATTACTTTAATATATTAGAAAGTTAACATGAAATACAAAAAATATTACCCCTTCCGTTATTTATCTAATGGGGTGAATTCTTAATTCTTAATTTCTATTATTCTTTCCCCCTCATTTCCTCCATGACTAAAGTTCATCCAAAAAGCATCGGCCGGAATCGCCCCCTTAATCTTCTCCGCCCATTCAATAATTATCAAAGATTCTTTATCTTTAATAATTTCCTGAAAATCCAAAACCTCTAATTCTTTAACATTTTCTAGTCGATAACAATCCATGTGCCAAACTTTTTTATAATTTTTAAAATCTATGTCGTATTTTTTTAAAATTACAAAAGTTGGGCTAGTTACTTTTTCTACCACCCCCAAACGCTTTAAAAGTAGCTGAGTAAAAGTCGTCTTCCCAACGCCTAAATCACCAGATAGCGCCAAAACATTAGCTTGTCCTGAGCCAGACGAAGGGCTTGATAAATTATCCAAAATTTTTCCAGCTAAGGCATCTAACTCATCTAAGTTCTTTATAATCATCGGTTAATTATGCAGATATTCTACACTCTTTATCGCCCCTAAGAAAGCGGGGCCTTCTATTCCTTAGATAAAGCTTCGATTAGCATTATAATGACTTCATGTTAGAAATTATTAATTTCCTTAGAAAATACCGCTTCTTCATTATCAGCGCGATTGTCATTTTTGGACTAGTTGGAATTATCGAATTTAATTTCGGTCGCTCTCTTCTTGGGCCAGATGGAAAATTTGGTCTTTGGGATAATAATATATGGGGTAGTGAAAATTCCCAACGCTTAGCTGACGTTTACTCTTTTTCTCATATAATCCACGGCATAATCTTCTA
>JAHFLM010000017.1 GCA_023244865.1 Candidatus Harrisonbacteria bacterium
TTCTTAATTCCTAATTTCTAAATCTTAATTTTTAGTTTTGTTATTGTCTGCGAGCGAAATGGGCGAAAGCGCGGTTGGCTTCGGCCATTCTGTGAGTATTTTGTTTCTTCTTGATTACCTCACCTTCGTTTTTGAAGGCAGCGATAATTTCTCCGGCGAGCTTCTTAGACATTTTCATGCCCTTTTTGCCACGAGCGATTTCCAAAATCCAACGAGCGGCTAACACGAAGCGTCGGTCGGCTCGGACTTCTCTTGGAACTTGGTAGTTAGCACCACCTACTCTTTGGGAGACTACCTCTACGATTGGAGCGGCGTTGTCTAACGCTTTTTCAAAAACGGTTAAAGGATTTTCTTTGGTTTCTTTGGCTACGATATCGAGGGCATCGTAAATAATGGTTTCGGCGATACTCTTTTTGCCAGATTCCATAATGTAGTTAACAAAGCGGGACACGGCAACACTACCGTGTTTGGCGTCTGGCTTATGTTCTCTTTTGTAATTTCGTTTTCTTCTCATAAATTTAGTAGTTAGGATTTAGTAGTTAAGAATTAGGAAAATGAATTTATTATATTTCTTAATTTCTAATTTTTAAATCTTAATTCTTGTGTTTGTTTATTTTTTGGCTTTAGCTTTCTTGGAGCCGTATTTGGAACGTTGCTGTTTTCTGGCGTTGACACCGGAAGTGTCAAGACGACCGCGGACGATGTGATAGCGTACACCTGGCAAGTCTTTCACTCTACCGCCACGGATCATGACTACGGAGTGTTCCTGAAGGTTGTGGCCTTCGCCTGGGATGTAGGCGGTGACTTCCATGCCGTTAGTTAAACGAACTCTGGCGATTTTACGCAAAGCGGAGTTTGGCTTTCTAGGCGTTGTGGTTGAAACCTTAGTGCAGACGCCGCGTTTAAAAGGAGAGGCGGAAAAAACCGGCTTGTTTAAGATATGGTTAAAATATCGACTCATCGCTGGCGATTTGGATTTGGCCGTTTTTGGCTTTCTTGGCTTTTTTATAAGCTGCCTAAGTGTGGGCATATGTGGGTAAAATAGTAACAAAGATTAATGGGGTTGGTCAAGTGTGGGTAATAAAAAAGACCGGCTTGACCGGTCTTTGATTGTTGATAAAACTTTAATCTGACTTTTTAACAGGTTCACCTTCAATTTCTTCGGCAACAAATGTGAGGCCATACCTCTCTAGGTATTCTTTCACTTCCTCAGGAGAAGTTCCAAAGGTATGTAATTTGAGTAAGCCTTTAATGTGGATCGGTTTGTTGTTTTTGAGCGAATTCAAGATAGTTTCTTTTTGAGTTGGTGTGTACCCATGACTTGGGCTTAATTCAACTTTAATCCAGAGTTCCATGTAATGCTTCAAGACTTTTGAGAATCCGTGTTTTGGCTCAGGCTCATTTAGGTCTATGTATTCGAACTTAATAAATTCGGTGTACAGAGTTGTTTCTACATGCTCCCATAAATGATTTTCGTCCCATCTTCCACTTGAAACCTTCACTGATCTTGGGGCTACTACTAATTCGAATCGCCTATCTTTTATTTCTTCCGGATGTTCACCGGGATTACCATAGACATTTTCTATGCCAAAATAGTAATCTTTTTGATAAATGTCGAATCTGTTAATTCGGTTTTTTACCAAACAGTATGGTCCTAGGAGATCTTTTAAGCCGCCTTCATGTTTAATGTAGTAGTGACCGGTTTCTTTGGGAGCTTCAGCTTTTTCAATTTGCTTCGGTTGTTTTTGTTTTTGAGTTTTTATTCGGGCTGCTTTTTTTGGAGCTTCGCCGGCAAAATTGGGCGTGATATAAAGAGTGATCAACAAACTAGCGATTAAGTAAACGAAACGATGCATTTTCACTATCCTTTTCTTGAGTTGTGAAGAGCTTAACTTGGGATATTTATAAACTTGATTACTAAGTCTGTCAATATAAAGCGAATAGATTCCTGCCTCCGCAGGAATGACAAAGAAGAAGTGTGAGATTGTTTAGTAAAATAAAGAAACGAAGCTGAAGATGGCTTTTAGAGTTAGAAGATTTAGGAAATAAAGAATGTTGCCTCCGAAAAAGATAAGAAAAAGAAGAAGCCAGAGGGAGTTTTGCTCTAAGAACTTGACCACAGGAAAGGTACGGCGTGTGGTGCCTAGGAAGTAATAGAGAATTTTTGAACCATCGAGCGGTGGGATGGGGATGATGTTGAAAACGAAAAGAGCAACATTGATTTGGACGATGGTTTGGATGGCGAGCGCTGTTCCATCTTTAGTGACGGGTAATAAGAGGGCGAAAACTAGGGCGAGTGTTAGATTGGTGATGAGGCCTGCGATGGAGATTAAGAATTCATCTTTGCGGGGATTTTTCAGATTACTAGGATTAAATGGAACGGGTTTGGCCCAGCCAATGATTAAGCCGGGGGCACCGAAAGCCGAAGAAATGATAGAAATTAAGGGAAGAATGATCGAGCCCAAGGGATCGATGTGGGAAATGGGATTTAAGGAAAGACGGCCAAGACGTTCGGCGGTGTCGTCACCTAAGCTTTTGGCCATCGCGCCGTGAGCGATCTCGTGCAAAATTATCGAGTAGATTAAAACGAAGAATTGGAAAAAAATGAGTGGCCATGTGGGGGTCATAATTTTTTAAGTTTAAAGGATTTTTGAGAATTTAAAAACTCCCGGTGGGGAGTTTTGTTTTTGATTTATTTTTTTGTGTAGTATGTGATTTTTTTAACCACTTCAGATTCAGAAAATCTCCAGAGTAGAAGCCAGATAAAAATGAATAGCCCGAGGAAGCCTAATGCGACTAGGTACCAACCTAATTTATAAAACCCGAAGTAGTGGGTAGTATAAGTGACATTGAGCCAAATTAGGTTAGAAAAAAACTTTGATTGGAAAATTATAAGCCATATCAAGGTGGTGCCAACTGAGACAAAGAACACTGGCCATTTTTTAATTTCGGCCACTGTTAATTCGTCTTTACTTTTCATTGGATTTTTCCGATGATTTGGGCCAGTCGATTTTAGTGGTGTCGAATTTTTCGGCGCCGGCTTCCTGAATGATTTCAAGGAACGGCCATTCTTTGCCACTGTAGGCGTAGCCCATCATGATATTTTCGAACGAACTACCACCAAAACCCCAATCGAAACCTTGGAGGCGGACGTATTCTTGAATGCCTTCGGGTTTGAAGCGGATTACCTTTTCATTAATTAAGGTGGCCTTCGAGGGAAGGGCGACTTTGAATGGCAGGGTGCTCAAGTCATAAACGAAAGTCCAAGGATTGGTCATGTACCAACCAGGCTGGTCTTGCACGGTGACTTTACCACTCACCATATTGTAGGCTGCACCAACTTCGTTAATCGCGATGTGATTTAGAAAAAGCATCCAGAAAAGAATGGGGGCGATGACGAAAATAATTAGAGATGCGATTGAAACTTTGAGCCACTTGATTCGAATGTCGCCCTTGATTCTAATTTTGGGAATTTCTCCATCGCTGTAGTCCATTTTTCTAACTCGCTTTCTTATTGTGGGGGGGGTTTCAAGGTTCTGACGGATAATTCCGTTGGGATATTAATACCGTAATAATCGTTGTTTTGTCAAATGACTTTACAGAACTTATCCTGTATGATGGAAACATGTTAATAGATGAAGTCACAATTAAAGTGGGGGCTGGAGGTGGTGGCCGAGGATCGGTGGCTTTTTCGAATATTATGATGTCCCTTGGGCCCACAGGTGGGACTGGGGGTTGGGGAGGTAACTTAGTCTTAGAAGCAGTGCCTGATTTGGGTGCTTTGAGACGCTTCCGAATGCAGAAGAAATTTGACGCCGAAGATGGGCATGATGGCCGGTCGGCTTTTCGCGATGGTGTGAGGGGTGAAGATTTAATTTTGCGAGTGCCTCGAGGGACGACGGTTTATGATACTGAAACCAAAGAAGTCTTGTTTGATTTTACGGAGGTGGGGCAACAGTTTGTGGTGGCTAAAGGTGGTAGGGGTGGTAAGGGAAATTTTCATTTCCGATCCCCTACCAATACGACACCTAAACAATTTGATTTTGGGAAACCCGGGGAGGCGAAGATAATTCGTTTGGAATTGAAGCTGATTGCGGATATTGGGATCGTCGGTTTGCCAAATATTGGGAAGTCGAGTTTTTTGAACGCGATTACAAATGCAGATTCGAAGGTGGCGAATTATCAGTTCACAACTCTGCAGCCTCACTTAGGGAGTTATTTTGGCTTGGTGCTCGCGGACTTGCCGGGTTTGATTGAGGGGGCTTCGGAAGGCAAGGGATTGGGATATAAATTTTTGAAACATGTGGAGAGGACTAAAACGATTTTTCATTTCGTGGATGCTAAGGCGGTAGATCCCCTATTAGATTACGAGGTAATTAGAAAAGAGCTTGGAGCTTATAATAAGGAATTACTTAAGAAGCCGGAGTTCGTGTTTATTTCTCGGGCGGATGAGGTGGATGATAAAAGAATCAAAGAATTGGTGAAATTATTTGCTAAAAAAGAAATTAAGGCGGTGCCACTTTCGATAATTGATGATGGAAAGATGAAGGAGGTTAAGGCTTTGCTTGGGAAGTTGGTAAATAAGAAGATTTGACATTTTAAAGCTTTAGATGTATGATTCTGGCGGTTGTTTGAAACTTCTCTTTTGGAGGGTATTTTCATGGTTGTTGTAAGTGATGGGAAAAAAACTGATCTTTTGGCTATATTGAGAAGCTTTGAGAAAAAATGCACCTGCGATAATTGCGAAGCTGTTTTAACTGTTACGTGCACTGATCTGGAGTTTTATGTTCCTGAAGGTGATACTAAATGCCTCGTAAGAGTCGTCTGCTGTCAGTGTGAAAACGTGATGATCTTGCATGATCCGAGGAGTAACCCGAATGACTTCGATGCTCTCCCGGACGAAAGAATCGAGAGACTTACTGCTTTGGCGTTTACTTTCAAAGGGGTGATGCCGAAAATTATGGAGCAGGTTGCTAATGCCCGAATACCAAACCAACACGATAACGATGGGTTGGGTGCGGGTCAGATGGATGCATGTTATGGCGGTAATGGTAAATAGAGATAAGTAGTTAATTTAAGGAGCTGAAAGGCTCTTTTTTGTTTGGTTAAAATATAAGGATGTAATTAGTGTGGGTAGTTTGTAATTTGGGAAAAACAAAACAACCCTCCTCAGGGTTGTTTTGTTTTTGTGGACGCTGCAGGGATTGAACCTGCGGCCTTTCCAATGTGAATGGAACGTTCTACCACTGAACTAAGCGTCCGCGCTTCCTAATTTATAATACTATGATTAATTAGATTAGGAAGCGAGTTTTTCCAAGCTCCACGTAGATTCCACGCCTCAATTCCGAATTGATTCTTATAAAAATAAGAATATAGAGTGGATCCCGAACGAGTACTTCGGGACAGGCTCCATTGGGCTCTGAATGACAGTGGTACGAAGTTTGAGAATATTACTTCAATTCGACAGAGGCACCGGCAGCTTCTAGCTTACCTTTTAAGTCGGCAGCTTCCTCTTTCTTTAAGCCTTCTTTGATGGTCTTTGGAGCACCGTCAACGATGGCTTTAGCTTCACCCAAACCTAAGCCAGTAGCTTCTTTAACTACTTTAATGACTTGGATTTTTTGAGAACCGGCATCTTTCAAGATGACGTCCCAAGCGGTTTTTTCAGCGGCGGCGTCTTCAGCTGGAGCAGCGGCACCGGCAGCCATAACTGGCATAGCGGCAGACACGCCAAATTTCTCTTCAATAGCTTTTACTAAATCAGAAAGTTCGAGGGCGTTCATTTTTTCTACTTTATCTAAGATATCTTTGTATTGTTCCATAAAATTATTGTGTATTTGTTAATTGTTCTTTGCGACTGTTTAATGCGATGGCCAATTTTTTCATTGGCATTTGAAGGACGATGGCGATTTGAGCCAAGAGAATTTCGCGAGCTGGGAGTTTAGCGATTCTTTCAAACTCCTCTTTAGTAATCGCTTTTTTAGTTTGAAGATCGATTGCGCCTAAGATTTTAAAAATCTTTTTAGATTTGGATAAATCTTTGGAGAATTTTTGAATCGAGCTAGCCATATCAAAAATCGGATTTTGACTAATAATGGAGCCGGCTTGAGCGTCAAACTCGGTTGGATCGTAATCAACCCCAACTTCTTTCAAGATAATTTTAAGCAAGCGCTTTTTAATCACTTGAAACTTCGCACCTTTTTCTTTAAGGGTAATTCTTAAAGCTCTGAGATCAGAGTTAGGAACACCAGTAAAGTCGGCGAAGACGATGCTTTGACTAGTTTTTAAATCACCAACACCTTCGGTAATTGCAGTTTGTTTTTGTGCTTTTGTAAGCATGATTTTAGTTGTGTTTTTTTCTTAAAAAACAAAAACGACCTTTCGGCCGCAGATGAATGTCTACACTTAATAAAAAGTTATAACCTCGAGAGGGACCTATGAGAGATTTATCTCTGCCCAACTGTCTGCGGAATGTTTAATATAATAGAAAAACCCCGGACGAATGTCAAGGGTTTTATTAGTTTTCATCTGAGTCTGCGTCTTTGGCTAGTTGAAGTTCTGCCAGTGCTTTGAATCGAGGATGAGTTTTAATGAGGTATTTTGCGAGCTTCGATTTAGCTTTGTTTTTTATTTGGCGCACTCTTTCTTTAGTAACTCCAAAATCGTCTTTAATGTTATTTAGTGCTTCTTTAGGCTTTCTGTTTAGGCCTTGATTTCTTTGGAGAACTTCCATTTCTCTTGGATTTAGGCCGCATTTTTCGATAGCGTCTCTAATATCATCTAATTCTTCAAAGTCACACACCAGGTCAAGAACAGAGGTGTCTCCTGAGGTGAAGACTTCTAGGTCGCCTTCGTTACCGTCGCCATCGGCGATTATACCCGAGGCAAAAACAACATTATCATAACCACGCTTCTGTTTTACTTTCGACGGAATGTGGACTAATTCTGTATTACCACTTTTCCGGCTATAATTTCTAATTTCGAAGAAAAGTTTTCGCCAAAGAAATGTTAAAAATCTAACCCCTCTTTCTGGATCAAAGTTACTCGAACCTTCAAGGCCAATTCTTAGAATAAAATCTTGAGTGACTAAAAAGGCTTCGTTGATCAAATCCATATAATCGCAATATTTTCTAACCCGATCTCGGAACTTATCGCAAATTTTTACCATTGAGCGAACGTAAAAGAATGGGAGTTGTTTTCTAAAATCTTCAGCGTCAGCGTTTTTTTCTTCAAGAAATGCTCTGACCTCTTCCTCTAAATCTGGATTAGTTTCTAAAAAGCCTTGTATGCGATTTCCTTCAACGATAGCTCGCGTCATGATTACCTCTTCATCTCTTGGCAATAATCTATGCTCCATTAGCGGTCGGAGCTCATCTGGGTAATAGGGCTCATGCATCACTACCTCCTTTAGGTATTGAATCTTTTGAGATGGGGGCGAAGTTTGTTGTAGGCGGCTACGCGAAGAATGTAGACATTGGATTCGGTGCAACCACCGAGTTTTTGAGCGGTAACCTTGCCAGTTTCATCTTTGAGAAAACCGTCGACTGAAATACGTTGACGTTCATTGAGGTCACTTTTTTCTACGGCCCAAGCAATTCCATTAGTTACCTCCGCTTCTATTAGGGTTTCGAGCGGATCGTCTTCGATGGCAAGATAAGTTTCTTCGATTTGATCTTCTGGCAAAGAATCATTTAGAAAAAAGGTTTTCGTTTTACGACTTCTTTTGCTTTTATTAAGCGCCCAAATAATGGGTCGGCTAATGAAACTAGAAAATCTTTTACAGCCCAAAGTGGGGTTATAGCCATTTTCTAAGCCGATTTCTGAAATCACGCTTATTAAACGGTTGTAGGCTTCACTAAATAATTCCAAGATGCTTCTTCGATCGTCTTTTTTTTCTTTATACTGAAGACAAATACTTAAGATGTAGCGGAGATAATAAGAAGCCAGCTCTTGTCTTAGAACTTTGCCGGGATTTCCATGATAATCTTCGGCGAGATTACACTCGCTAATACGAGTAATTAGGTCAGCTTCAATTTCGGGAGTGATTAAGGGGTGCTTGAGAATGGGTTCTAATAAGGCTAATTCTTTCATAATGAAACTCCTCAGTAGGTTGTGAATGACCTAGGGGGATAATACTATATTTTGTATTTTTGGCAATATACAAAAAACCTCGCTTGGTGAGCGAGGTTTTGAATTACTTGGCGTGAGAAAAAGTTTTAGGATATTTTTTAATTAAACCAAATCGGATTTTGTTAAGGGCGCGGGCATGACTCTGATTAAAGGCAGCGCCACTGAAGCCAGCCTCGGCGGCCATGGTTCTTAGAGACTTTCCTTTGCCTCCAGAATTTGGATATTTTTCATTAATAATTAGCCTTTCTCTTTTTGTGAGGCGACAGTCTTCTCTCTCGAGTCTTACAATTGTAGCCTCTTCATCATCGGGTAAGCTTTCTAGGGCTAGGTCTTCATAAACTAAGTCGCTGTCATCTGGATCGAGCGGAAAAGAATCCCTTCTTCCTTCTTTCATTTCTACTTTAATACCACCAGAAAAAACTCCTCTAACATTTTTTCTGGCAAGATAAGATTTTATCTTTAAGCAAATAAATTTAGAGGCGTAAAGGATGAATGGTTCACCATCCGGATTGTAACCCCCATCTAGGCCTATTTTGTTAATAGTTTTCCATAAGGCAATTGTGCCCTCGCTAAAGAGATCGTCAAAATTACAAAATTTACCGAAAAAGTGAACTCTTTTGATGTAAAAATGATCGGCGATTTGAGCGACACGGCGCAAAAGATGGGTGAAAAGTTTTTCTTTGGCCTCGGTTTTGGCCTTAGAGTCGATTTGATTTCCTTCGGCGATTTGCCTTGTAAGGGCTAGTATATCTTTTCTGGGTAAAATAGGATGATTAACCATTCTTTCAACTAAGGTGTCCCACACGGTGCCTCTCCCCTGCTTTCAAGGTGCGTAAAACCAGGCTAGATTATAATGAATTTTATTGCTTAGACAAGTCCTTAGGATTTTTGCGCCAAGCATCAATATTTTTGTGATGACCAGACTTTAGAACTTCGGGAATTGAAAGTTTCTGCTTTTTATAGGTAAAAATCTCTGGTTTGGTGTAGGTGGGATAGCTGCCTTTGATAGTCTCAAGGGATTCTGTTTTACCCAATACCCCGGGAATAAGTCGAGAAACTGCGTCAGTAATAATAAGAGCGCCTAATTCGCCGCCTGATAAAACATAGTTACCCAAAGAGATTTCTTGATCGGCTAAATTAGTGGCAACTCTTTCGTCTACTCCTTCATAGCGACCACAGAGAAAAATTAATTGTTCGTATTTTTGTAATTCTTGAGCTAAAGCTTGATTGAAAAGATCGCCTCGAGTAGAGAGTAAAATGACCCTTGAGCGATTTGGCTTTAATTTAGTGTTTTTGAGTTTAATTTTATCAACGCATTCGAAAAAAGGTTCAGGCTTTAAAACCATACCTGGTCCACCACCATAAGGAGAGTCGTCTACGGTTTGGTGTTTATCGTGGGCGTAATCTCTTAGTTGATGGGCCTGAATTTTGATCAGATTATTTTTTTTGGCGCGGCCTAAAATAGAAGCTCTAGTATAAGGCTCGATAACTTCTGGAAAAAGGGTAATGATGTCGAAATTAATTTTTGGTTTTTTCATAATATTAGTTTAACAAAATAAAAAACCACGAGGTGTGGTTTTTTATTTTGTTTTACTGTCGAATTACATCTGCGGTTCCGCCTGAGGAGCGCGGCCACCGGCTGGCTCTTCAATCTTGAGATTAACGCGGGCGTTATTTTTAACACCAACGATTCTGAGCAAGGATCTAATGGCTTTAGCAGTGGCGCCTTCGCGACCCACTACCACACCCATATCTTGCTGATTTACTCTAAGAGAAAGCAAAACACCCATTTCATCAACTTTTCTTTCAACGGTGACATCTTCTGGATGATCTACGATACCCTTAACGATAAATTCTAAAAATTCCTGATCTTTCATGAGTTTCTTAACTGCATTACGGCGACCTTTCTCGTAATTTCCTCAGCTTAGCAAAATTACCTTAAAAAGCCAAGACTAAGCCTTAGCTTCTAGTTTTTTAGTTTTATGAACTGCGATCTTAGGCAAGGAAATAACCTTAGCTCGAACTAAAAGATTGTGCACGGTTTCTGATTTTTGAGCACCAAGCTTGAGCCAATGGTTGATTCGGTCTTTTTTAAAATCGTATTTCTTGTCTTTGGGGTTGTACCAACCGAGATTTTCAAGGCACTTACCGTTTAACTTAGAGCGTCTTTCATTAATAATAAGACGGTAAAAGGCCTGATGTTTTCTGCCGGTACGACTTAACTTGATAACTAACATATGAAATTGAATTATAAATGTTTTGGGATAAAAGTCAATTAAGGGGCTAATTTGACCGACATAAGCTTGCTGGTGCCTGCCTCACCCATGGTGACGCCGTAAAGGGCTTCAGCGACCTCCATAACCGAGCGATTGTGGGTAACTAAGATGAATTGACTTTGGTTTTTAAAGGATTTTAAGAGTTCGGCAAAACGTCGGCTATTTTTTTCGTCTAGAGCGGCATCAACTTCATCGAACACTAAAAAGGGTGGTGGGCTAATTGAAATTAAGGCAAAAAGGGCGGCGATGGAAAGTAAGCTTCTTTCACCACCAGAAAGAGAATTGATACCGGAGACGCCTTTTTGTTTTAGATCGACGCCGATGTCGATGCCACTTTCAGTTAGAATCATTTCGGCATTACCATCTTTAAAAAGCTCTTTGAAAAATTTACTGAAGGCGCTATTGGCTGATTTGAAGGCGATGTTAAAATCATGCCCAATTTTTTCTTCTAAATCGATGATTAGCTTTTCTAAATCTTGTGATGCCTTTTCTAAATCAGTGATTTGTTCGGTGAGAAAAGAGTATCGAGCCTCTATGGCATTAGCCTCCTTAAGTACTTCGCCGTCGATTTCACCAATCGCCATTAATTCCCTCTTTAGATAGTGAAGGCGGTTTTCGGCCTCTGTTAAATTCAAAGGAAGGAGTCCTTCGGATATGCTCGGAGTAAATTCGTTAAAATCTAGGTTGGCGTCTTTAATCTGTTCACGAAGGAGATTGCCATCATAATGGAAACGCTCTTCTTTAAGGGAAAGATGACCAAGCTCTCTTATGCAAGCTTCTTTTTCTGTTTCTACCTTTCGTAAATCTTCGTAATATTTTTTAATGATCTGATTGAACTCTAGGAATTTTTGTTCAACGAGATTTTTTTCTATTTCTAGAGTAGTAAGACGACTTTGGATTAATTTAATTTTTTCTTCCAAACTATTAATTAAAGCGGTGTCTTTACTGATGGTTTCGCCGTTAATGAGTTGATTAATCTCTGAAATAAAATGATTAACTTTATTAAAAACTAACTCTAAGTTGGTGAGCAATTTTAAATCCTCTAAGTCTTGTTTAAGACGAATAACTAAGGAAATAAAATCATTAGCGTCGGCTTTTTTAGCGGTTTTATCTTTAGAAGCAAAGCGGAGTTCGGCCTCCAATCCCCCAAGCTCTCTCTCTAGCTGACTTTTTTCTTGGCTATTAATGGTGCCTTGGGGTTTGGTTTTTTCTATGTCTTGAATTTGGATCTGGATGTGTTCTATTTTCTTATTAAGCTCAGCCCTAGTATTTTCTAGCTTGGTTTTTTCAGGAAGATAATTCTTTTCGCTTTCTTGCCAAGACTTTATTTTATGTTGAAAATAAAGAGTTTCTAGAGTTTTTAATTCGCTAGCTACAGCATCGCGCTTTTCCCATTTAGAAGTTTGACGCTTGAGAGCTCTTAAATGTGGAAGGAGCTCTTCGGTGGTTAATTTAGATTTTTCTAGATTTTCTTTGGTACTTTGAAGCTTTAATTTGGCTTCATGTTTTTTAAGTTGATATTGCTTAAGGCCTAAAATTTCTTCAAGCATGGTGCGGCGTTCGGTGTCGCTCGCTTTAATAAAAAGATCGGCATTACCTTGGTTGATAATCGAAAGACCGCGGGCGCCCATTTTAGAAGAAGCGAAAAGATCAATGACATCTTTTAAGCGAACTTGAGATTGATTAATTAAATATTCGCCAGTGCCGTCTCGAAAAACTTTACGAGAGACGATAATTTCTTCGTAATCCAAAGGAAAGATTTTTTTAGAGTTATCAAAATAGAGAGAGGCTTGGGCAAGCGAAACTTTTTGACTGGAGTTGGTGCCGCCAAAAATTAAACTTTCTCCAGAATCTCCACGTAGATTTTTTGCATCGCGTTCCCCTAACAACCAACGAAGAGCATCAATAATATTAGACTTACCGGAACCATTGGGGCCGACAATAACAGTAATAGTTTCCGCAAAATCTACGGAAATTTTCTCTTTGAAAGATTTAAAACCTTGAAGTTCCAGCCGTTTAAGCATGATGTGGTTATTGTAACCTAATTTTTTCGATAAAAAAACCGGCGAACTGCCGGCTCTAGAAATGCTATCAGGACTTTTTTCTTTCGCAAAGTTCTGGTTGACGAGGCTTGGGATTACTAACTCTTTCGCCTGAAGTTGGTGGACTTTGCCTTTTGGCTGGAGATAGACGGCTTTGAATTAAAATACAAATTATAATGGTGACGATGAGTATTCCAGAAATTGCTAGATAGTTAACCGCAAGAATTGGGGTCATGATCTCAGTCCTTTCTTTTCAGTTTGGGATAAAGAACTCTGAAAAACCAAATGACAAAAATTACTTCTAACAACAATTGAATCATATTAAAAGTGGGCTTATCAATCGCAGCAAGAATTAGGATCATGGCGGCCCTCTCCAATCAGATTTTTTAATATAAATAATCACTCCTATTAGCCACAAGGAAGTGAAGATAATCGAAAAATATCGAAGAAATTCTCTCACTGATTCACGAACTCCTTTGTTAAAGAAACTATTAGTATTTATATAATGAGGTCTAAAGGAAGTAAAGGATGGGTTAAAATCCTATACGAGGTGAATATTAGGAGTGGTAAAATAGTACCCCGTGTAGGATTTGAACCTACGGCCAATTGCTTAAAAGGCAACTGCTCTACCAGGCTGAGCTAACGGGGCATAGGAATATATAATAACAGGAGTATCTATAAAAGTGAAGTGGTAAAATACCTCATTTCTTTGCTATAATCTCACTTATATTACATTGCGAGTGTAGTACAGTGGTAGTACATAACCTTCCCAAGGTTAGGACGCGAGTTCGATTCTCGTCACTCGCTCACTTTTTCATTAGGTGAGTTCTTATTCGATTTTTAATAACATTGGGTAAAAAAATCAACGGGCGGGGTGACCGTCAGTTGATTTACCTGCGTTGATGTTCGCAAAAATACTCAGCTTTATATATGGCTGCTTTTATGGAATTCAATCTGTTCTCTAAAACTGTATACAGAGGAGTTCTATGTCGATCGGCTATTTCCTCTTTAATTTCGTAAATAAGATTATTAATTCTCCGATACTTTTGGTAATTATCAAAAGTGTAATCGCTTAAATCTTTAAATTTTTCGCCTAAATTTTTAAGACCAATCTCTAGTTTTATTTTCATACCCCTTAAAATAACTTTCGACAATAATGAGAGGTTTGGATCTTTTAATTCTTCCTTTAAATCTTCTAGGTAAATGCCAAAGTCTTCAATTTTTTGAGAAAGATCTTTGCACGCTTGATCTAACTCGTCATTTTCTTTACTGATAAGAAACTCTTCAGCTTCCAATCTCCTGAGATCTTTTTTAACCCAGCATTCGCTTTCTGATAAGTCATCGACAATTTTCTGCCTAACTCTTAATAAATTTCTGTAAGCATCTGCCTTTCTGGCATTTAGAGTCCCGTTAAGATCGTCTGAAATTTCCCCAGGTTTGTAACGGAGAATCTTCCCCCTTAAGTCTGAGAAAAAAAGAGTTTCACCATTATTCATCTCTGATTCAAATAACTTTTTAATTTTTTCAAAAGCACTGACTTCAAGAATGCCAAGTTCAAGAATAATTAATGGATCTTTCTCTGATATGCCGGCTGCAGCATTAGCCTCGTGCTCTCTACGTAAATTCGCTAATTCTTTTCTTTTCTCATCACTCATTCTAGCTTCTAGTACAACTAAAAAAGCATCTAATCTTTTTTGAGCCTCCCCGACTTCATCTTTGCTGGAGGTTATTTTAACTATCACGCCATCTAACAAAATCTCATCTTCTTTGATTTCTGGGTTTGAGTTTTGACTGGTGGCGGAAAAAAGTTTTGGATTGAGAATGACAAAAAAGATCAAAAAGATGATTAAGATAAGTGTAAGCAGTTTCTTAAGCATTATCGGCTCCTTTCTGCTAATATATTTTGCCTAATTTAAAAGAGCTAAATCTTATAATTTATAAATAATCCTATTTTTTATAAATGTAAAGGGTGGTAAGACTACTCTTCTAGAGCCTTTTTTTGCTTTCCGGTAAGTTCTGAATTATTAATAATTTCTAAAATAACATAGAGATCACCAAATTTTTTACTTAAAATACCGGAAGCGACTCTAGGCATGCCAGCGCCCTTAATTTTCTGAGGTTCAGATAAGCTCATCCCCTTAGGGACAATGAAATCGATTGCCTCGTTATTAAGCGTTTTTATTTTTATTGGCCTATCTAAAAGGATGTCGAGTAAGCTTACTGTTTTCTTAATATAA
>JAHFLM010000060.1:0-2508 GCA_023244865.1 Candidatus Harrisonbacteria bacterium
ACCGTTCCCCAAAATCGAATCCCCGATGTAGTTAAAATGATCCGCGCGCACATTATTAAACAAAATACTTCGAATCACCTCAGTGGTGTGGCCAATCACACACCCGCTGCCAGTCGCCACATACCCTCTTATATTTGCATGTGGCCGCACCTCGGTATTTTCTCCAATTAAAGTCGGGCCATCAATATAAGAGAATGATCTAATAATCGCTCCATTCTTAATAATCACCGGACCTTTAATTTTTACCCAAGGTTCGATCACCACACTATCGTGAGCCCAAACCTCGCCTTTGGTTTCAATGCTAGTGCCATAAACTTTTCTAAATTCAGGATTCAATTTAACCGCTTCAATTTCTTTCAAGATTAAAGCTAGAACCCCTTGTTTCAAAATCTCACCCAAAAAATACCAAGGTCGGATCTCACTCCCATTCTCAAAAAAACCAACAAATTCAGCTGGTATTTCAGTAAATAATCCTTTTAAACTAAAGTCTTTTTTGGAGTCACTCATGTTTTTTCCCTTCCTCAACGAACCGCCATCATTCTCGAATTTTACCATCTATCTGTCAAGCCAAACTTCTGTTTGTCTATTTTTTATTTTAATGTTATAAATATGCAGCTTTAGGCTCTTTGTCATTTTCATCGGAGGTGGTCTATGAAAATCAGATTTGAAGCCACTTTATCAGGCACGGGGCACTCATTGATCGTTGATGGTTTTCCTAGAGATTTTGTCATTTCTCCTAATTCAAGTCAGGGATTTGTGTCTAGTAAAAAATATCTTTTCGAGTTCGAGTCCATAGGTACTTCTATTAGACTCGTAGTCAGGAAAAATCCATCCAACTTTCATGGTGTAGAAATTTTTAACTCTCCCCATGCTATTTATGAAATTGGCAGATCCGGCGTTTGGGAGTTTGACAGTGGTGGTAGTTGGGAATGGCTAAGACCCGTTATTTAGTTCAAAAAAACATCATTCTAAATCATTCAAAGAAAGGTGGGTTTAGCAAAATGCCAAGAGCTCCCAAACCACTTGCTAGATTATCGGTCTCAGATTTTGTTGTTAGGCGAAGTACTAAAAATAATCCCAATAAAATAATCATCGATATCGATGATGGACTCAGAAGTTCAGATTTTATTATTAAAAATTTTATGGTTAGCGTTAAGTCAATCACTTTAAACAAAATCCGTGGTTTTGGTGTTCTGATTGAGACAAGGCTAGTCAGAAGGTTTATGGGCGCTAGCGTCTTAGAAATAGAAGAAACTCCAACCGTGTCAGTAATAGAAAAATTTGGAGAATGGAATTTAGTGATTGTTGATGGTCGACTTATTGTTCAGCCTTTTAATCATGAAGAGCTGTAGTTGCTATCTAATTCCATAACCCAAAGAAAGGCAGGCTTAATAAAATGTCAGAGCCATCAGAATCATTTGTTAAATTAAAGGCTGATCAGTTTTCCTTATCTATCGTGCCCAATCCATTTGGTCAAACGCAGCCTCTTCGAGTTGTTGATGTTTCTGCAGCTATCACAGAATCAACTTTCATAATCAAAGGTTTTTTAGTCGTCTTCAGAGCCATCAGACAAGACAAAGAGGGTGTTAGTTTTGCTTTCTTAGTTGAAGTCAGCGTGATTTCGGATACTACGACCCCAGATATTTCCTCGGTTGCTAGAATTCCTACTGTCTCGGTAGTAGATAGCTCCGGTGATTGGAATCTAGTCACCGATGGTCAATCAATCGGCCGTTGCGTAGTCAGAAAAGTTCCTTAATTAAATTTCCAAAATTTAAAACAGCCTCCAGGCTGTTTTTTTATTCCTTCTATTAGATTCTAGTTTCTAAATTCTAGATTCTTCCCCTTATCTCGCCTTCGCAAATACCAATCCCACCACTTCTTTTACCCCACCCGACTTTAAAGTTCGTGCCAATTCGGTCATTGTCGCCCCCGAAGTATAAATATCATCCACTAACATAATTTTTTTAGGTAATTCCACCTTGTGATTTATTTGAAACGCTCCAGCAATATTTTTTTCTCTCGCCGCATAATTTTCTAAAGTCGTTTGCGAAATCGTCGGCAAGATTCTTTTTACCAAATCCGTTTTCATGGGCACGCCCATCCTATGACTTAAAATTCTCCCAATCAATTCCGATTGATTAAAGCCACGTTCTTTCTCTTTACTATAATGAAGCGGCACCGGCACCAAAATGTATCCCTTAAAATCCGCACCTACTGATTCTAAATAATTATGAATCGGCGAAGCTAAATGATTCGCTACCCGACTCCAACTATCGTATTTTAACTTCTTAATTAAAGTTCTCACCTCAGGATCTTCATAATTCGCAGCCGCATAAAGTGCTTTCAGTGGGTGTTCATGGCACTTGCTTTGTCCCAGCCATTTTATACACACCGGGCAATAAGTATGATCGTTTAATTTAATTTTATGGAGGCATTCCACACAAAGAATCATTTCCGTCGTCTCCGTATTTTTTCCACAACGTGCGCAAACCGCAGGGAAAACCAAAT
>JAHFLM010000060.1:2518-3723 GCA_023244865.1 Candidatus Harrisonbacteria bacterium
CGATCATTGCGAGGAGCGAGTGAAATGAACGACGTGGCTAATATCCCGTTTTCCTCCCCTCCTTTACTCGCATGTTGCTGGTAAAACTAGAGTTAAACCAATTAGGAAGGGTTTGAGGTGTATTATGAAATTCAGTGAAATGACTCCTGGGCAGCTTCTTGCTGCGTTAGTTGAAAAGCATGGTGGTATAGAGGCCGTCGAACGATTTCTCAAATGGCGTAAATCCGAGGATGGCCTGATACATTTCTCCATCACTTCCGATGGGACAACCGGCGATGAGTGGGCTAACGAGCTTGATGTGAGCGACGCCACCAAGGCATTCCTACGCTCGAAGCTCTTTAAGCCAACGACTGGTGTGACGACCGAGATCGCAGTTCTCCCCGGGGAGTTGTTCGAAGATGATGATCGCATCACGAGCAATATTCGAGTTCAAGGCATTAACCGCGTTTGCACTATCCCAAATGTTGAAATGGCCTGTCTCATTCGACGCATGTTTTCGAATACAGAGATCGAAGCTATGGGTCTTTGGGGAATCGTCACGATGCACGAACCCATCGATATTTGCGGCATTCCGCGCCTGCTCGCAGCTAATCGCAATGACAGTGACCGCTATCTCAATGCGTATTATGACAGGCCTGGTAATCAGTGGAATCGTGACAATGGTTTCGCGTTCGTCGCCCCGCAACTCTTTTCTTTTTCTCCTCAAATTATTGAGGAGTTTTTTATTATTTTAGAATTTCGGCCATCTATCATTTTTCTCTCGTGAATTCTGTTATACTTAACTTATTCCAATGAGCTTAACCAACTTTTTTCAAAACAAGGCCGCACTCGGCATCGACATTGGTTCTACGAGCATTAAGATTGCCGAAGTCTCTCCTGGAGCGAGTGGTCCACACCTCGACAATTACGCTCTTTTTGAAAACCTTGCCCACCTAGAAAGAAGTAATGCGGTCTTCCAAAGTAAGACGGTGAAAATTTACGAAGAAGAAATCGCGAGTTATCTGAAAATTATTTATAAGCGTGCCGGCTTCAAAGCTAAAAGGGTTTTTGCCTCTTTACCGGCTTTTTCTTCTTTTAGTACCTCGATCGAAATTCCGATGATGTCTGAAAAAGAAGTCCGTCAAACTTTAAATTTTAAAGCCAAGCAATATATTCCACTACCCATGGACTCCGTTGCTCTTGATTGGGTCAAGGTAGGAGAGCGC
>JAHFLM010000061.1 GCA_023244865.1 Candidatus Harrisonbacteria bacterium
AACCAAAGTATGATTATAAACCTCACTCAATCCCAAGCGAGGTAAAATCTCCCTGATTTTATCTTCCAAATTCACCACATCGTCATAATTAGCGTGATTCAAGGTAAATAAAGGCGCCGCCCCTTCTAAATTTTTATACCCATAAAGCCGAGTCACCTCTTCCACCAAATCAGGAAAAATATTTATATCCGTCCGATTCAAAGGCACCTCCACCGCCTCACCCTTAACACTAAACCCTAATCGCTTTAAATACTTTAAAATCTCCACGTCTTTTAATGCAATTCCAGTTAATTTTCTGAATCTCTCGCAGCTAAACTGAATAGTCTTCGGCTTAATTTTCGTAAAATTCACATCCGCCGTCATTCCAACTTTTCCATCACACACTTCTAAAATTAAATCCGTCGCGCGATCCAAACCTTCCATTGCCAAAACTAGCGCCAAATCATGAGAAAATCTCAAAGAGGCATCAGTTTGCAGACCCAACAAACGTGAAGTCTTATAAATATTACTTCCTAAAAAATTCCCCGACACTAATAAAATATTTTTAGTCTCATTATTAATCTCAGCTCGCCTTCCACCCTTAATTCCAGCCACATCAAGCGGCGCTAAAGCATCGGCAATCACCGCCATTCCTTTTTTTAAAACATATTTCTTATGATCCAGAAGCTCAATCTCCTCACCTTCATTCGCCCCCCTCACAATAATTTTCCCACCCACCAACTTCTCAAAATCAAAAGCATGAAGCGGCTGCCCCATTTCAAAAGTCACGTAATTAGTTAAGTCCACCAAATTATTAATCGGCTGCAATCCCATTTCTAAAATCGCCTCCGCGAGCCACTTAGGTGACGGCTTAATTTTTATCCCCTCAACATACCGAGCCGTCATTCTTCTGCACAAATCTGGCACCTTCACCAAGACCTCAAACTGCCTTTTCACTTTCGCCTTTCCAACCTTAGCCTTAGGCAAATTAAGCTTCAACCCCGTCACTGCCGCAATTTCTTTGGCCAAGCCAACATGACATGCGGCATCCGAAAATCGATTCGGCAAAATCTTCAAATCAATTATTTTTTTATCAAAACTCTCCACTTCGAATAAGTGATTTTCAAACACTTCCACCGCCTGCTTCACACTCTTCAACCCGGGCACTATTTTTTTTAACCAGTTATAGCTAACTTTCATAATTTAAAATTGCTTAATAAACCTTAAGTCCCCGCTGTAAAAATAACGGATATCCGGAATATTATATTTAATCATCGCCAAACGCTCCAAACCACCGCCAAAAGCAAAGCCTTGCACCTTATTCGGATTATACCCCACCTCTTCCAATACGTGAGGATGCACCATCCCAGCTCCCATCACCTCAAGCCATCTTTCTGTCCCGGGAAGCTGAATATCGATCTCCACACTCGGCTCTGTAAAAGGAAAAAAACTCGGCCGAATTCTCATCTTCACTTTTTTATTAAAGAACTTATCAAAAAATTGCTGAATTACAAATTTAAAATTCGCTAAATTCACATCCGCCCCAATCATCAAACCTTCAAACTGATGAAAATTCACCTCATGAGTCGCATCAGTCGCCTCAAATCTAAAAACTCTCCCCGGCACAATAATCGCAAATGGTGGCTCGTGCTCTTTCATATAATGCACCTGCACTGGCGAAGTGTGAGTGCGCAATAATTTCTTTGGCTCAGTCGCCAACCATAAAGTATCCCACATATCCCGCGCCGGATGATTTGGCGGAATATTCAAAGCATCAAAATTATAATATTCTGTTTCTACTTCCGGCCCCAACACCGTGCTAAAATTTAACCCCAAAAAAATTTCTCGAATCTTTTTATTCACCTGACTCAAAATGTGCAGATGCCCTCGCTCAACTTTTTTCCCAGGCAAAGTTAAATCAAAATGGGCCTCGCGATCCAACTCTTCCGCCTGCAATAATTCAAATTTCTGATCCCAAAGTATCATAAGCTCCCCACGCAAACGATTTAACACCCCACCCACTTCTCTTTTTTCTTCCAAACTAAGTTTAGGTAATTCCTCAAATAACTTAGTTAAAATACCAGCCTTCCTCCCAAAATATTTATTTTTTAAGCTCTCTAAAGCAGCTAAACTAGTAGTCTTTTCCAAATCCGCCGAAACCTCCTCTTTTAGACTTATTAAATCCCTCATTAGCCTTCATCATACCGAATTTCCACGCCCTAAACAATCCTAAAAACAAAAAACCGCCCCTAAGGCGGTTTTAAAAATCAGAAATCACTTTTTTACCAAATCATAAATTCGATTCGTCTCAGAAATTAATCTCTTCAGATTTTCCGGATCATCACTGGCATGCCCAGCTAAAGTAAGGGCGAGGTTAGAATTAGCACCCAAAGCTTGATGTAACAACCAAGCGCTTCTTGGCTGACAAACCATGTCATATCTCCCCTGAGTAATACTAATTGGAATATGAGCCAACTTAAAAGCATTTTTCAAAATATAGCCATCCGCTAAAAAACAATTATTCACAAAATAATGGGCGGCAATCGAAGCTTCAGCAAAAAGAGTCGGCTCATCACAAGAATCATTAGTCGTCCCCAAACCAGTGTCCGAAGAATTTAAATACATCATCCCATTACTCCAATTATAGCCAGCTATCTCTATCGCCGCCGCCCTATTCCCATTTCTAATTTCATCATGATAATACCTCAATGGATCGCCTCTAAATCTACTTGGCACAAAATCAATAAATCTCTGCCAATGCTCTGGATGATAAATGCCAATACCAACTTCACCATCTCGGTAAAAATAATCTATCTCATTTTTGTTGGCCAAATAAACCCCTCGCAAAATCATCGCTGAAACTCGCTCGGTAAATTCCAAAGCAAAAGCCAAAGCCAAAGTTGTTCCCCAAGAACCAGCAAAAAAAGCCGCCTCCGAAATTCCCAATCGATTCATCAACCTCACAATATCCATCACCAAATAACCAGTGGTGTTATCAACCAGCAAACCCAAGGGCTCGCTTCGCCCGCAACCTCGCTGATCAAACAAAATCACTCGCCACTTTGCCGGATCAAAAAATCTTCGATGATTTTCATTACAAGCCACTCCCGGGCCACCATGCAAAAAAATAAGTGGGTAACCCTGATGGTTACCCACCTGCTCATAATAAATTCGATGACCATGCCCGACCGACATAAAACCTTTATCGTACGGCTCAATTTTCGGATAACCAAATAATTCCATGGCGTCCATAACAAATCCCCTTTCGGCAAGCTCAAGGCAAGCCTTTATCAAAAAACCACTATCATCATAGCGGCTTTTTCTTGAAAATCAAACGTGTGGCAGTTGTCATTCCTGAGGAGGCAGGAATCTAATCACTAGTTCTTGCTAAATCCACGAAGATTCCCGTTTTCCATCCTTCGCATAAAGCTACGGCATGGCGAGGCGCGGGAATGACAGAATAGAAAGATTATTTCTTAGCAACCTTCTTTTTCACCTCTAGTCCTAACGCCTTTAATTGCTTTTCATTTACCAAATCCGGCGCCCCCATCATCAAGTCCTTCGCTTCACCGTTCTTTGGAAAAGCAATCACCTCGCGAATATTCGCCTCACCTAAAAGCAACATACAAATCCGATCAATCCCCGGCGCAAATCCGCCATGTGGTGGCGCCCCATAT
>JAHFLM010000062.1 GCA_023244865.1 Candidatus Harrisonbacteria bacterium
ATATTTTCCACTCCGCTCAAGAGCGCCCCATGCGTACTAAGAGCTACCTCATATCCATTAAAAGTTTTTACACGATCTTGAGAGCCGAGGGGTATCGGAATATATTTTTCATTATTACCAACCTCAATATCTTCAAAAATAGTAACGGCGGCAAAATCTTTTTGATTATTTAGAGCTGAAAAATCAGCAAAAATTCTATACCCTCCATCAGCTGGAAACAAAATATCAAGAGAAAACAGCCCACTTTCAGAATCAAAAGTTGGATGAAGGTGTTGAAAATTCTGAAGGTCTTTTCTTATAACCATAAAATGCATAATTTTCTCATGCACTGTTTTAAAACTTTTCAACACCTCACCCTTTTCATTCTTTATATAATAAGCCAAAGTAGTTAGCTTATTTGGCTGAATATCCTCATATCCAGAAACAAGATCTATATTATAAAAGTGAGTCTCTGCGCTCTTAAAATTAAATAGAAAGTAGCCGCCAATTAATATAATAAAGAAACAAAGAATACCGTATAAATAAAACTTCATAAAATTAATATTTTTTTATAATGCTGTGCCTCGCCGAAGCTTTATGCGAAGGCGGGTCATTCAGAGCCCAATTCCGTTCGATTTAGTAAAATCGATTCGGAATTGTGATGTGGAATCTATTCAATTTTCGAAAAATCATTATTTAATATCACAGGCCTCATCGCCTCTATTTCATCTCGATAACCCATTTCTGGCACGTCATACAAAAGATAAATCGGCTTATCAAGCACAAAAGCAAACCCCATTTCCAAAAAAGAATTCCCACCAATATAACCAGCCACTCCCTTCCGCTCAATATTCACCACCAGAATCGCATCGCATAATTTAATCTTTTCATAATACCCCCGAATCAAATCATGCTCCACTTTATTATTCACCGATTCAGCATGCATTTCTTCGGTCGTCGCCATCCCCGCATACTCCTCCGTAAAATCCGGCAACACCACTTCAAACCCCAACTCCATTAACTTTTTCTTAGCCTCCACCATCTCCCTAGAAGCCGTCATACTCCCACAAACCACAATTTTCATATTAATTAAATCCTATCCGAAAATTTAAATGGGTTATAACTAATCCCCCTATCATAAACATCAATCCCCTCAGCCTTCTTTAATTTATTTACAATCAAATATGTAAGCGGAGTAGCTAAAATTTCATACAAAACCTTAAATATATAAATAGATAAAATAAGCGAAACTAAGGCACTAAAAGGCATCGTTCCATAAAAAGCTACGCTCGCAAAAATAATGCTATCCACTCCCTCACCTACAATTGTTGAACCAATCGTCCTCATCCAAAGATACTTTCCCTCCATCCACACCTTCATTTTTGATAAAACAAAAGAATTACTAAACTCCCCGGCAAAGTATGCAATCATCGAAGCTAAAACAATTCTTGGCACAGCTCCAAGAATCGCCTCGTAGGCTCCTTGATTTGGCCAAAATGATGCCGCCGGAAGCATCCCCACCAACCAATAACAAAAAGTCATTAATATAAGAGACGCAAACCCCGCCCAAATAATTTTCCTCGAAGCTTTGTATCCATAAACCTCAGTCAAAATATCTCCAAAGATATAACTAATCGGAAACACAAATATCGCTCCAGAAAAAACAAACGACCCCAATTGGATTAATTTCACTCCCGTCGTGTTAGAAATCATCAAAACCACAACAAACAAAATCCCGATATAAAGGAAATACTTACTTTTAGCTACATCTACCATGTTTTCATTCATAAATTTATTATTCCTTATAAAAATACTCTAACCTTCAAATATTTCAACGATGGTTACAACCCGCCCAACAACAAGGTCGGCGCTTTCCCTCTATAAGTTCCTCTCGAGCCCTCTCGATCCGATGACTCCTAGTTTCTGGCTTCTTAGCCGACTCAATCCAACAAATCCACTCATTACGCGCAATTGGCGTAATATCCTCCCAAGCCGCTCGCACCGCCACAGCAGAAGTAAGCACCTTCCGTAAATCCGCCGGCACTTTGTGCGCCACACCGCTAGAGATTTCTTTTTTAATCATAACTTTTTGTGGAATATTACAGCCTTAATTTCTTTTGGTGGTGTTTGTTTGAAAAAGTCAGAACCCATTTTGCGGACTTACAGGTATATTATCCTAATTTTGTATTTTTTTGTATACTCCAGTTTGTTTTCGATAGCTTCCTCAATATCGTAAAAAAGATAACTGTCATACTCTCTCATATCATCATCAAAATTTGAATCATCACTCAAAATGGCTGTGGCCGATCCCCTCAAGTGAGTAGGAATTTCTCGAATAATCTCCTCAATGGGTTTTTGATCAAGATTGTAAATTTTTTTGAAACCATGTCCAAAAACTAAAAATTCCGCCCACTGATTGGGGGTAAAGGCCCGCGGTCCTAATTCCAATACTGCCTCCGATTCAGGTAATTTTATTTCATCCTTTTTCGTATACAGGAGAAAAACGCCAACATATATTTCCTTATTCCAATATTTACCAGTACCTTGAAATTTACCTTGTGCTAAATTTAATTTCTTTAGAAATTTTATTGAATACGCGGGCTTTTCTTCGGCCATCACGGACAGAACAGAAAACAAGCTTTTGTTTGCGGGCTGCCTTCGTTCTCGCTCTTTTTCCAGAAAAGTGATCATTCCATTAAGTTCGCTTTCCTTCATGGAAAACAGTTGGCAATTATATTTTTTATCAAATCCCAATGATTGCAACAGTGTTTTCATATAGTTGTCGGTTGCAATAACATCGCAATACGGCATATATATTGAGAGAAATTCAATATCACTGAAATCGCCCTCAACCCCACGCTTGCGAGTGTTGTCGGCGAGGTTCCGGCTCCACAATAGGCAAAAAATATCAATATTAGGTATTTGAGTAAATTCGTGAGAATCAATAAATTCCTCTGCTGAATCAACGGCGATATTGTGTTTCCTTAAAACCCAAGTGTAATCGGTGTGTAAAAGCGTTTTATAATGTTTCCTTGTCGCTTCGATCTCATCTTGATACTGCTTTTTTTCGTTTACCCCACTCTCACGAATTTTTAGTAATGCTTCTATGCTTTCCTTGCTCAAACTCCCTAGTCCAAAATCTGGGAAACGAACATCAATCTTAAAATTTTCCATTCTTCGATTTGGATTTTCTCTGAATGCTGAGCGCCACATTTCTTGTTCATCCTGTTTGATTTTAAGATATTCGAGCAACGCATTGATGAATTGAGAATTTTTTATTTCCCAAGGCTGATTTAGAGAAGTTTGACCCAAATACCCCTGGTAGCTATAAATTGCATCTTTTAGTGCTGGGTCTTTTCCGGCTGCTGTTTCTACTGCATGAATCCAGCCGTCCGGTGCGAGAAATTTTTCCTCATCAACCCCAGCTTTGATTGCACTGAAAACTTTTTGCAAAATCGGTTTAACTCGATCTTTCTTATCCTCCAAAGATAATTTTGCAATATCGCTTATGAAATTTTGATCTAGATATATTATTGTTTTGTTTTCTGTGCTCATATTATATTTTACTTAAAATACCGACGATATTTTGCTCGCCTCTTATTTCTTCACAAATTTATCAATAATCCTTTTTTTAGAATTATCTAATTCTGAACCGGTCAATATT
>JAHFLM010000018.1:0-6853 GCA_023244865.1 Candidatus Harrisonbacteria bacterium
AAATCGTCTTTCAACTTTCCATTACGCATTTTCCATAAAGCTACCTGGGATTCCGCCGAAATAATACGATCCACAATCTGATCCTTACTCATTTCCAGAGAGAAAATTAGCACCGATCTTTTTTCTTCCACCGCTGCATAACGCGCCACATCCATCGCGAGCGTGGTTTTACCAACAGATGGTCTCGCGCCCAAAATCACTAAATCAGTGCGCTGTAATCCCGACAAAATATTATCTAGTCCTATAAAGCCGGTTCCCACACCACGCAACACTCCTTCCCGACTATTCAACAACTCGATTCTTTTATATGCAGGAGCAAGCTCCTCTCTTAAGTCAGCGTATTTTAAGCTATTTGATCTCGCCGAAATACTAAAAATAGATTGCTCTACGCGATCCAAGATGTCTTCCACTTCGTCATCCTTTGGATTAAAAGCCTCTTCAGAAATTCTTCCTGAAGCCGTAATCAAATCTCGGAGCATCTTTTTTTTCTTAACAATATTCGCGTATTCCTCCACATGAGATGCGGAAGGCACTGAACTAGTTAAGTCGACTAACCTCGTTGCCCCCCCAATCGCTTCCAGCTCATTGTTTAACTTTAATTCTTCGGTAAGAGTTACGATATCGATCGCGCTACTTTTTTCGTAGAGCTTTAAAATCGCCCGGTACAATTTGGCATTGTCCGGTCGGTAAAAATCATCCGGTGACAGGATATCCGTCACGCGAAAAATCGCATCTCGATCAATCATCAAAGCGCCAAGTACCGATTCTTCTGCCTCGGCATTATGCGGTGGAATTTTATTCATCCCGTTAGATGGTCCGTTAAGCATGGCATTATCTTAATATTCGCCCTGATAATATTCTTAGCAAAAAATCCGAACAAATATTATCTAACGGGATAAACTCCGTTAGGCGTCATACTAATTACCTTTATTTTAACGAAGTTAAAGTACCTAACAAGATTTACTTCCTTTCTATATCGTGCCCCTCTGTCCCGCCTCCTGGTTCTTAATCTTCTAAAGTAAAACCAGCTTTCTGAATTTCTACTCTAATTTTATCAGCTTCTTTGAATTTCTTTTCGAGTCGCAAATCCTCCCTTTTCTTTAAAAGTTTTTCTAAATTAGTGCCAAATTTTTTAGGTGAGTATTCAAAGCCTAAAAACTTTAAGTGTTCCAAGACCCATTCTCGGCACTCTTTCACTTTAGGCGCTTTAGCAATCACTTCATAAATCTTCGCAATCGCAATCGGCGTATTAAAATCTTTTTCCAAGGCCCTGTGGAAGCGGCGATTGGATTCGTATAAGAGCTGTGACAGTTTTTTTCTTTCCTTTTCATTCAAATCCTCGCTCATCTTAACCGTGTGTAAGTAAGCCTCTATTTTTTGCCATGCCGTATCATATTCAGTCGCCAACTTTTCGGTGTAATTTAACGGTGTCCGGTAGTGATGAGCTAGAACCATCAATCTCATAGCGTAAGTGGAGTGTTTTTTCAAAAAGTCAGCCACCGTTACATAATTCTTTAAGCTTTTAGACATTTTGTCGCCGCTAGTCGTCAAAAACCCAGCGTGCATCCAAACTCGGCTCAAAGGCTGCTTTCCAGTTCCACCCTCTTCTTGAGCAATCTCAGCCTCATGGTGAGGGAACTTTAAATCCATCCCTCCGCCGTGCAAGTCATATTGTTCTCCTAAATATTTTTCAGTAATCGCCGTGTCTTCAATGTGCCAACCTGGCCTTCCCTTACCCCACGGACTAGGAAAGTTAGGCTTCTCATCACTTTTTTTCCATAAGGCAAAATCCAAGACATCTTTCTTTTCTGGATCAAGGTCGATTCTATAGCCAGCCTTCAGCGAATCTAATTTTTGCTTGCTTAATCTGCCGTAACGCTTAAATTTCTTTACTTCAAAATAAACTCCGTTCTTAGTTTCGTAAGCTAGGCCTTTAGCGATTAATCTTTTTACCTGAGCTCTAATTTCATCTAAATGATCGGTTGCTCGAGCATATTTATCCACCGAGGTAATCTGTAAAATTTTGCAGATATCTAAATACTCCTTCTCATATTTTTTAGCCACCTTCTTCCAGTCGATTTTTTGTTCCGCGGCTCGGTTAATAATCTTGTCGTCGAAGTCGGTGATATTTTGCAAGTAAAAAACTTTTTCACCACAAGCTCGCAAATACTTAACCAAAGCATCCATTACTAAGTAAGTGCGGGCGTGCCCCAAATGAGGGGAGTCGTAAACGGTTGGTCCACAGACAAAAACATTAATCGCCTTTTTAGCCGATAGCGGCTTAACCTTTTTTTGGTGATTGTTGTAGCTGTCGTGAATAAACATGTTGCTATTCTATTTACTCGGAGCCGATTTTTCAAGTTGACAAGCCGCTGTCATTCCTGCATAAGCAAGAATATTTTCTTAGTCTTCTTATCTATAATAAATTCAATCATCTTTAAATTTTTAAATATTTAAATCTATCCCTCTGCCCCCCGTTTTATCTTTGAGTTATAATAAAAAGATGCGGAGAGAGATCCTTCTCACAAGCGCTTACTTTTTCTTAATCTGCTTCATGGTTGTTTTTGGCCGCCAAGCTCCTAATGGCAATAATCCAGTCCCGAGTGGCTCGGGTATTTTTGGTACTGGTCTAAAATTTTCTGATACCGCGAGCGAAAAGCAGCTCACTTTTGAAGCGGCCAATGATCAAAATTCTTTGATTAATTTTTCCAGAGTTTCTGGCGCCACTGTGAAGCTCGAAGCTGGTAGTGATTTTTCTAATCTTGGCACGGTAGGCGACAATCATAAGTTCACTCTTCAGTCAGGTGCAACCGATGTTTTAACTATTTTAAAAAATGGTTCCACTCAGTCTGTAACCGCTGAAAAAGATCTGTGCTTCGGTAGTCTTTATCAAGATGCCACTGAATTAAAATTTCCTTGGACAGAGGATGTGAGTTCTCCAACTAACGTAGTTCAATATCGTACTGGAGACTCTGTTAGTATTGGTAAGAGTTCGGCAGATACTGGGATAACTCTCGACATTAGCGGTAAGGTTTTAATTCAGGGTAACGCCCATATCACAAACACGCACACCGAAGGTTCTCCCGCCACCACCTTTCAAAATTATTTAAATTGTCCCGACCCTAAAAAAGATTGTAAATTTCGTTTAATGGGTCAGGGTAGGGCGACTGAAACCCAATTGGTCAATTCTGCTGGCGAATGTACCGGCACCACCACTTTTAAAAATTACGACGGCACTAACTTTGGATCAACTAATACGATCAAGATCAGTCGTTCCAAGGTCGCCGCTCGTTGGGAGGCTTCTCAAGTCGCCTGTCCTGCTGGTTGGTGGGTTTGTAGTGCTGCTGAGCGCTTAAGTGGTCCCGCTAGCTGTGGTACTGCTAATATTCAAGATACTTTTTACTTAACCTCTACTAGCTATACCGATCCTAGTTTTGCCACTACGCAACGGCGCGGTAAAATTTGGGAGGATGCCACCGCTGTTGATGGTTCTGGTTTCCCAACTTTGGTTTACACCAAAGCCAACAATAGCTCATATAGTTGGGTGGCTGATGGTGGTGCTCTGAAAACTAACGCCGATATGTCCGCTAATGGAGATATTTTAACTGCCACCGTTACTGGTACAGCTACAGCTCAAGCTTTTATGGGTAAGGTAATTAATAATGCCGGGACCACTAAATTTACTTCTGTCTCTAGTCAGAGGTCGGTTTGGTGCTGTGCTTTATCTACTAATTAAATATGAAAAACAAATCGATCATACTCTCAATAATCCTTTTGTCTTTCGTGATAGTTAGATTTATTTTTGCCTTACCAGCAACCACCCCTACAAGTGGCACAAGTACTTTTTTTTCTAATGGCACCTCTCCCGCAACTACTACTAGTCTTACTTTAAATTACGCCAATTCCACTGCGGGTACCCTAGCTCTCGAGCAGACCGGTGGCTCCTCTTTAGAAATTTCTGCGAATGCCACGACAGGCAGTATTATTACCCCTTCTTCATCCACTCTTAATTTAGAATCAGGCGACACTCCATTGTTAACTATCGACGGCGGAACTGGAGCAACCTCTACTGTCGGTGCCACCAATTTAATTTTTAAAGGCATTCTCGAGAGAGGTTCCTCCTGTGAGAAGGTTGCTTTTCCTTGGAAGTATTCGAGTGGAATAATTACTCTCCAAGATATCACTAAAAAAGTTTTCTTTGGCCCGACTTTTGTTTCCTCTTTTACTCCCACTGTTCAAGTTAATAGCACCACCCAACTTAACGACGACATTTTCATTACTAAGGGTTCATTCGATGGTCTTTTTAGTGATAAGGCTTATGAGACTTCTAATTTAAATGATCTTACCGCTCGCCGTGGCCGAGTTTGGGGTCAGGGTCGTGCGACTACCACCGACTTAGTCAATGGTGCTGGAGAATGTACTAAAACCCTTACGCTTTTAAATGCTGACGGTACTAATTCCGCCACCACTAATACGATTAAAATCAGTCGCTCTAAAGTCTTAGTCAGCTGGGATGGCGCCGGCGCCGGCTGTCCGAAGAACTGGTGGGTTTGCACTAGGGGAGAAAGGCGCACTAATGTCACAGCAATTACCCCAAGCTCTAATTTAGGTGCTTGCGGTACTGGCCTCGCCACCATTCCTAATTTTTACTACTTGAAATGTAACTCCGGCATTAAAACCCCACCTCTCGCTGCCACCGAAGGTCTACTTGTCGCGACAGTTGATGATGGGTTTGCTTGGTTGGCTGATCCTTACAATGGCTCCACTGCTTTAGACGCCAACGGCTTTAACGAAGGGGCTATTACCAAGCAGGATGGCACCCAATATGCAGTTGGCGCCAATGGCGCCGCAAACGGCACGGCCTCCACTATCACAACCGACCCAGGTGACCTTTGTAACTACCGCCCCGTCTGGTGTTGTTCCTACTAATAAAATATGAAAAACATTATTAATAAAATCTCTCATCTGTCATCCCGCACCCGCCAGTACTCTGGTGGAATTGATGCGGGATCCAGTTCATTATTTCTTTTATTATTATTTATTTTTTCCTCATCATTTACCCTCGCCTTTTACGCCCCCACCTCCGGTCCCACAAGTCTAAATGGCGCTTTCACATTAGATTCAACTCTAAGTAGTCTAAATTTTTCTTCCGGATCTAGTAATGGCTCACTTTCTATTCAAAAAACCGGCAGTGTCACTAATAGACTTTCTTACACCTCTAATTCTGGCTCACTTGGCACCCAAACAGACAATCAAGCTCTAAATATTAAAAATAGCTCAGGCACTAGCCTTACTACCGCGCTAAAAAATGGCGCCACCACTAATCTATTTACAGTAATCGGCGATCTAATATTCACGCAGGACATTTACCAAAACGCAACTAAATTAGAATTTCCTTGGGATCGGGACACTTCCGATTACACCACCGCTAGCAATATCACTTCTCTTAATGGAGTTACAGATAAAGTTAGTATTGCCGGTACTAATCCTGCTAATAATTTTATTTTCGAAATTAAAAATCCTTTAGCTCAAGCCCTTGATACTAAGGCCCTCAGTTTCAAATCTACTAGTAATCCATTAATTCATGCTACCCCTAGCAGAATTTGGGGCGAGGGAAGAGATTCGCCGGCCAACATGTTAGTTAATCAGTATGGAGAAAGGGCTGGCTCTTGTGGTGCGGCTGGCACTTCCGGCACACCTTGTGTTAATAGCGGTTTAAAAATTTCTAAAAGTAAGCGCCTCACCCATTGTGATAATATGGCCGCCGCTTGCCCAATTGGTTGGTGGGCCTGCCGCATGACTAATGAAAAAGCTGCCAACGAAATTCAAAGCTCCACTTTAACCAGTGCCTCTATGACTAATAAATATGGTATTTATTATGGTACTCCAGCCGCAGCCTCCGATTATTACAAAAACTTTATTGGTGGCGCGGCTACCACGAGCTCTATTTATAATAGTTATTCGAATGCCGATGATTATATTTGCAATAAAATGACAGGGGATACTCTAAGTACCCTCTCGGCTCTTGCCTACGGAGCAATTCCAACAGTTTATTGCTGTGCTAGAACTAGTAATTTTTAGACAATGTGTTATAATATCAGCCCATGGAAGAGTTAAAAAAAGAGGAGCAGCCTTCGGATTTAGAAAATAAATGCAATGAATATTTAAACGGCTGGCGCAGAGCTCAGGCCGATTTAGCCAACTACAAAAAAGATGAAGCTAAAAGATTTGAAGATCTTATTAAATTTAGTAATGAAAAATTAATTCTAGATTTATTAAATGTTTTGGATAGCTTCGAGCTTTCTCTCAAATCTAAAGCTATGGAGCTAAATCCCATTTTCACTCAACTCGAATCACTTTTAAAAAGCCGTGGCTTAGAGAAGATTAAAGTGGAGATTAATACCAATTTTGACCCTAATTTCCATGAAGCAATTCTTAATGTAGATTCCGAACTCTCTAGCGGACTAATCGTAGAAGAATTTAAAAGCGGCTACATTCTCAGTGGTAAAGTTATTAGACCTTCTCAGGTTTCGATATCTAAGTAATTAAGTTACGAATCCCGCGTCTAAATCTTACTAGCTCACTCCTTTCATCTTGACATCAATAAAAAAATCCCCAAAATATATAACTAAATAACATATGGCAAAAATATTAGGTATTGACTTAGGCACCACCAATTCCGCAATGGCAATTGCAGAAGGTGGCCAACCCAAAATTTTAGAAAATCGCGAAGGTAATAACACCACCCCATCCGTTATTGCTATTAATAAAACAGGGGAGCGTTTAGTGGGTACTTTAGCGCGCCGTCAATCTATCACTAATCCCAAAAACACTCTTTACTCTGTTAAAAGGT
>JAHFLM010000018.1:6863-13563 GCA_023244865.1 Candidatus Harrisonbacteria bacterium
AGGTTAATCGGTCGCAAGTGGACTGACAAAGAAGTCCAAGGCGACAAAAAATGGCTCTCTTACGACATCCGAGAGGCGAGTAATGGCGGCGTAGAGGTTCAAATGGGTGACAAGTGGTTTAGTCCAGAAGAACTTTCCGCCATGGTTTTAGGCAAGCTCAAAGCCGACGCTGAAGCTAAACTCGGTGAAACTATTACTGAAGCGATTATTACCGTACCCGCTTATTTTGACGACTCCCAAAGGCAGGCGACTAAAAACGCTGGTGAAATTGCCGGCTTAAAAGTTTTGCGTATCATTAACGAACCAACCGCCGCCGCTCTTGCTTATGGCTTAGATAGAAATAAAAATGAAAAAATTGTTATCTACGATTTGGGTGGTGGCACTTTCGATGTCTCGGTTTTAGAAATTGCCGACAACACTGTCGAGGTAAAATCTACCGGTGGCGACACTCATTTGGGTGGCGACGATTTTGATAAAAAGATTAACGAATATTTGGTAAACGAATATCACAAGTTAGAAGGTGTTGATTTGAGCAGTGATCCTTTGGCAATGCAGCGCTTAAGAGAGGCTGGTGAAAAAGCCAAACACGAACTTTCCACCGCTACCGAAACCGAAATTAACCTTCCCTATATCACTTCCGATGCCTCTGGTCCTAAACACTTTTCCACCAAACTCTCCCGAGCTAAACTCGAAAATTTAGTGCAAGAGTACATCGATCGTTCCATTTCTATCACCAAGCAAGTCGTTAAAGACGCTAATATTGATTTTAAAGATATTAATGAAGTCGTTTTAGTGGGTGGCCAAACCAGAATGCCCGCAGTAGTTGAAGCCGTCAAAGCTGCTTTTGGTAAAGAACCTCATCGTAATATTAATCCAGACGAAGTGGTTGCCTTAGGAGCCGCTGTACAGGCCGGCGTTTTGCAGGGTGATGTAAAAGACCTGCTTTTATTAGATGTCACCCCACTTTCTTTGGGTATCGAAACCTTGGGCGGCGTGATGACCCCTTTAATCGAAAAAAACACCACAATCCCAACTAGTAAATCCCAAACTTTTTCCACAGCCGGGGATAATCAAACTCAGGTGCAAATTCATGTCTTGCAGGGCGAACGACCGATGGCTAATGATAATAAAACCCTTGGCATGTTTAATTTAGACGGCATTCCTCCGGCGCCTCGCGGTGTGCCTCAGGTAGAAGTTTCTTTCGACATCGACGCTAACGGCATTCTTAATGTAAAAGCCATTGATAAGGCGAGTGGTAAGGCTCAATCCATCACGATTCAAGCCAGCTCTAACCTAAACAAAGAAGAAATCGAGAAGTTGAAGACCGAGGCTGCTAAGTTTGCTGATGAAGATAAAAAGAAGCGAGAGTTAATTGATTTACGTAACCAAAGCGAAAGCTTAATTTACACCACCGAAAAAACTTTAAAAGATTTCGAAGCTAAAATTAGCGATGCCGACAAAACTTCTCTTAAAGAAAAAATTGAAACTCTCAAAGCAACTCAGGGCGGCAACGACGCTACGATAATTAAATCCGCTCACGAAACCCTAAGCGCCGAACTCCAAAAAATCGGCGGCTCCCTCTACGGCCAACCAGAGCAACCCAATAATCCCGAAGAACCCCAACCTCAGTCTTAAGGAGTCTTAGTAAATTTTTACGCTGTCATTCAGAGCCCAATTCCGTTTGATTCCCCAAAGAATCAATTCGGAATTGAGGCGTAGGAATCTACTTGAAGTTCAGGGATACTTTTCCCGTTCCCGTATCATACATAATAATCAATGTTTTGTGCATCGTGCCCCGTGTTTTGCTATACTAATATTAAAGTATGGAAAAGACGCGTAGAAGTTATTTTTTAACCTTCTCTTTAATTGTTTTAATTTTAATAAGTCTTCTTATTGCCGAGAATTTTTCTAATAAAAATATTGCCGTTAAAGCTGATGAGCTTAAAGAAATTTGCAAAGAATATAAAGCCGGAGTCGCAACCCTTCTTTCAGAGATTGATGCTAATTTAAAAAATCCAGAAGATTTTTCTAAAGAGATAAAATCTCTTGAGGACATCGCCGCTAAGCCCATTCTTAATGATAAAGATATTCAAACCGTAAGAGATGTTGTTCAAAAAATTAACAACGAAGGTAATTCTGACAAATATTTTGGCACACCAAATTCAGAACCAACCAAAGCCTGCGAAAAAGAAATTAAAAGCTGCCCCCCAAACAAGCCAACCCCCCCGGCAATTCCCATGATACCCATGATGATGCCCGAAATGCCCACCTGCCCTGATCCAGTAGCTCCAAAAGCGCCAGCACTTTCACCGGATCTTTCTACTTTTGCTGGTAATGTTATGGACAAATACTGCCAACCACCAAATGGTAAGGGTAGTGGTAATCCAAATAATAAAAATGCCGTTGGAGTAGATAACGCCTGTAAATTCGGTTTACTTTTAGAATCAGCTATAGAAAATTTTAACAAAGAGCCATCTCTCGAAAATTCTAATAATGTTTTGAGTATAATAAACAAAATACCAGTTATTATTACTCTAAAACCAGAAAGTAAGGCTGCTGTTGAAAAAGCAAACGAAGACCTCCTTGCCTACGCTGATGAATTAAAAAAGTTACTTCCTCCGGCAGATCCTAAAAACAATTTAGTTTGCAAGCCCACTCAAGAGCAAATCGATAAATGGAATAACGCAAGAAGAAAGCCGCCAATTCAAACTAAGGGTTGCAAGCCAATTTATAATGATTGTCCAAAGTGGGGTAATGGAGCCTCGGTAATGTACCAAGGGCCCACTAAGTTTGGTATAGATACTGGCAATATTGATGCTTACATGTCCTCGGTCGTTGGTTATCTCCCAGGAGCTATTCCTTGTGATCCACCTTTAAATTTAGATGCTTACTTAGCTGAGATGCAGCCCCAAGCAGACGGTACCGCTATAGATTCTACTCCTGACAGCGGATATGTTTTTACCGTGCCAGCGACAGAAAGAAGTTGTACTATAGTTAAATCCTTAGCCCCTTGCACATTTGTCACTAAGGCAGAATTTGACGCCCTTCAGTCTAAAAATATCTCCTTCCCATTTTTTGGTCCTAATAGTAATGACTCCGGAATGATTATTATTGGTGCTAGTCCTGGTCAAATTATCGATCCCGGAAAAGGTGGCGATAAAATTACCATACCCGGTAATCCCGGTCAGCAAATTGGTGGTGGTATAACTTTGGGATCAACTTTTACAGTATCAGGTTCGTCGGTCAACTCTAACGCTATTTCATATCTACCAGACCTACCTTTAGGTGGACCAAGCTTTGATACAGGGGCTCCGGTAGTTCTTACCGTTAATGAACCAGCTGTTTTTCAAGGTAGAAAGTCTCCCCAGGCTAGAGTAAGCAGTATTCCTGGTATGTGTGAAATTTATACCAAGGTTCGTGGTGGAAATGGCGCTAATGGAACTGGTCCAGCTTCTATTTCCCCAATAGCCAATTTAAATGATATTCCAGAAGGCGACTCTTTTAGCGCCACTCTCAGAACCGTTATTAACAATAAGCCGGCTACGATTAGCGTTACTATTTCAAAAGATGCTGACGGTAAATATTATTTACCATGTACTGGTGACTCTAATAAAGATGGTAGGGGTGGTGATATTCAAGTTCCCTCCAAAGATCCGGACCTTGCAAAAGCCTGCAAAAACAAACCCCTTCAAGTGATCTTAGGTTACCCCGGCATTTGCAAAGACGGTAAAAGAGAAGTGATTATGGCTAACGAAAACATTCCCGCCATATAAAATCCGAAAAATGAACAATAAATACTTACTTATATTTTTATTTATAGCTCTTTTAGCCCTCATCTATATTCACAATCAATCTCAAACCAGAATTTCCGCCGAAGAAAAAGCCAAGGAAGAGTTAGTAAAAACCTGTGACTATTTTTCTTACAACGGAGATATCGTAGTCCCAGCCACTGGGCCAACAAATAATATAAATAACGTAACTCCGGTAGCTATGCCATGTGTTGTCCTAGCTAATACAGAGAACAATAGAAAAAAATTAACAGAATTAAAAATTAACTTTTTAGGTGGTTTAGATTCTAAAAAAGAAGATGTAATAATTATTCCCGGAGCCACAATTAATCCGGGGAAGGGTGGTGACGTTATAAATATTCCAGAATCTAAAAAAACTATAGATCTAGGTATATTAGATAGGGTAGATATAGATCTTAGTGCTGACTTCACTATTAATATTGGATCAGGTAATAATCAAATTCATATTCAGCCGGTTTTTACAGATGGCACCTTTGGCAATCTTAGTCCATGTAAAAAACCCATCAAGCCAACAGTAAAAGGCGGATATTGTATTTTATATACGGTGTTAAAAAACAACGAAGTCTGCAATCCTCCGGAATGCGCAAAAGATCTCGTTGGTCCAAAGTCAGGCTGCATAAAAGATTATTATAGATCAGACGTTGATATTACTAAGTCCCCAAATAAATTATCTGATAAGTTTCCTGCTGTAGACGCCAAAAGAGTAAATGAATTTGATAATATTTATGAAATAGTTGCATGCGGGTCAATTAAAGATGGTGAGTTGGTTTTTGGTGGAGATCTTAGTAAGTATATAAATTCTGGTATTATCCAAGATGGTGACACCACCTATGGATATTACGGTGGAATAGAAATCGTTCCCAATCCTACAATTACTAAAATAAAAATTAACCAAGAGGCTTGCCCCAAAAAACCCAAGCTCATTCCAATCGACGATGACACCATGAGCTCCCTGCCAAATAATATTTCCACTCCACCTCCACCTCCGCCACCAGCTACATTTTAATTATGAAAACACCTTTATTTTTTCTATCGTCAATTATTTTAGGTTCCATCTCTAGCTATCTTTTTTTACTCTTTCTCCATCCTAGTTTTGCGGGGCCTGCTTATTTTATTTATTCCGTTCTATGTCTAACGCTTTTTCTAGCCCTAATGTTCGTCTATGTCTCCGCTGAAGAATTTTGGACCCTTTCGTTACTTTTCATTACACTTTCCTATCTTAGTATCGCCGGCATTCTTTATTATTATTATCCAAGCAACCTCCTCGTGCTCGCGTGGCTCACTTGCCTCCTTCTCACTTTTTGGAATTATTTTAGCTGGCGCCGTTTTATGAAAAATAGTCTCGCTCTAAGTTTTGTTCAGGGTGAAAAGGTTTTTCTAAGAGGGGTAATTTTTTATCTCGCTATTTTTCTTGTAGTGGTCTACAGTCTTTCCATTAAAACCAAGTTAGAAATTTCAGCCGGAGCTTGGCGTTATGCCATCTACCCAGTCACGCCGATTGTAAAAATCTTTCTTCCGGATTTTTCTCTCACTCAGTCTCTAGAAACCATCTTAAGGTCTGTAGCTAAAAAATATGTCAGTGACCCAGTTAGCGAAAACCTTTTCGTAAACGATGCCAAAAATCGCATTATTAAAAACCTCAATCTCAATATCGATTTCAACGAAACCCTAGACTCTACTGGACTCAAAATTACCAATGGTTTCCTAAAAAACCTCTCGCCAAACCTTAAAAACATCATTTCTCTTGGTTTTGCTAGTTTAATCTTGACATTTATTCTATCTGGTAGCTACTTTATAAGCATCGTAGTGGGTGGGGTAGCTTGGCTTATCTACCAATTACTCATTTTTGGAGGTATTTTTAAGATAGCTAAAAAAGAAGCCCAGCAGGAGGTGATTGTGTTTTAATCGCTGTCATTCCCGTGAAAACAGGAATCTATTAGGTGGCGTGCAAGAGTATTGTTTTTTGCCCAAAACATTGAAGATTCCCGTTTTCAAGGGAATGGCAAAATTATTTGAAATTTATGCAAAAAGACTATTACAGAACCTTAGGTGTTAACAAAAACGCCTCCGAAGATGAAGTAAAAAAAGCTTACAAGAAGCTTGCTTTTGAATACCATCCTGACCGCCCTAAGGGCGACGAGGCTAAATTCAAGGAAATCAATGAGGCCTATCAAGTTCTTTCTAATAAAGAAAAGCGAACTCAATATGATCGCTTTGGGCAAAATTTTAACGGAGGCAATCCCTTCGGCGGAACTCAGGGCTTTGGAGGTTTTGATTTTTCGGGCTTCAACAATGCTCAGGGTTTTAATCCAGAAGATTTGGGTGATATTTTTGAGGGGATCTTTGGCGGTTTCGCTGGAAGAAGTGGTGGTAAAAGGGGTAAATCAGATTTACGAGGCCGAGATTTAGAATTAAATCTAGAAATTACTTTAGAGGAGGCTTATCACGGCATTAATAAAGAAATTGAAATTAATACTTTCATTTCTTGTGAAATTTGTAGCGGTTTGGGTCACGATAAAAAAGAGGGTCTACTCAAATGCCCCACTTGTAATGGTCAGGGAGAAATTAAAGAGACTCGCCAAAGCATTCTCGGTACTTATTCTAAAATTGCCACTTGTAGTAAATGCCTTGGTACTGGTGAAATTCCTAAAAAAGTTTGTGAAAGGTGCCTCGGCGAAGGTCGCATCAAAGCTAAAAAGAAACTCAACTTCAAAATCCAATCTGGTATTAAAAGTGGGGACGTAATTGAAATTAGTAGTGGGGGAGAAGCCGGCATCAAAGGTGGTCCTACGGGTATTCTTTATGTTCGTATCATAATAAAACCTCATAAAGATTTCGAGGTGAGCGGCACCGATCTTTATATTAAGAAAACAGTAAGCTTACTCGACATC
>JAHFLM010000019.1 GCA_023244865.1 Candidatus Harrisonbacteria bacterium
GGGTTGGCTGATTGTTTTATTTTTAATTGATAAATTAATACATATTAATAGCGGGAGAAAGTCTTTGATAGAAGATTGGGGGGCTGATAATTTAAATTTAGTAGATTTTTTGTCGCCTACTTCTTTGGCACTTTTAGAAAAGACGATCGATCGAGGAACTTTTTTGGGGAATGATTTAGCGGTTGCTTTTTTGAAAGAGGCTTTGGATAGTGGTGAGGCGAGTAGTTTTATTAAGGATAAAAATCTTTTAACAAAGACAGAGAAGGGGGTAGATGAATATTTAAAGAGTCATGTAAAAGGGGAGATAAAGACTTTAGAAGAGGTGAAGAGGGTTTTAGAAGGGTGGGTTTACGAAGCGGCTTTGGCGGCAAAGAGTGATGGAGTAATATATATAGAGCCAAAATATTTGTTTTTAAAATTAAAGTTGGGGGTGAATGAAGAGGGGGCTCTGAAATTTTTAGGTGGGCTTGGTATAATATAGGAGATGAGTTTGAAATTAGGGCGGGTGGTGAAACTTTTTGTTTTAGCTGATTTAGCATTACTTGCTGGCTGGGGTCTTTTGTCGCCTATTTTTTCTTTATTTATTATTAATCAGGTGGAGGGGGCGACGGTGGTGGCGGTGGGTATTGCCTCGGCGGTTTATTGGTTTGTGAAGGGGACGGTGCAGGTTCCGATTGCTAACTATTTGGATAAATCAAAAAATGAAAAAGACGATTACGTGGTTTTAGTCTTAGGTTTGGTGATGGCGTCGCTTACGGCTTTCAGTTATGTTTTTATACAGTATCTTTGGCAGCTCTATTTACTTGAAGCGGCGCATGCGATTGCTTTTGCAATGTATTCTCCTTCGTGGTTAGGAATTTTTTCGAGGCATTTAGATAAGAATCATCACGGCTTGGACTTTGCTATGGATAATGCGGCTGTGTCTTTTGCTTCGGCAATTACAGGATTTTGTTCTGGACTCGTGGTGAAATTTTTTGGTTTCCCGGCGCTATTTGTGGCGGCGGGGAGTTTTACGTTGGTGTCGGCTTTTATAGTTTTAACCGTACCGAGTATTATTTTTCCAAGACAGAAGACGAGGTTGGTGGAGTTATTAAAAAATCACAAGATGTTGAAGTAAAAACTTGGTAGGTTTAAGGGCTTTATTTTTTAGAAAGATGTGGTATAGTGGGGGTACCTAGGACAAAGTGTGTTAATAAAGCTTTGTTAATGGTCAGCTTATGATAACGAAAAAAGTAGTTTCAGCTGGCTTTGTGGTTTACAGGAAGACTAGTAAGGGGATTAAGTTCTTACTTCTATATCGAGGGAGAGGGATTTGGGACATGCCGAGAGGGAGGATGGAGGCAACCGAGCGAAGTTTGCAGACAGCCTTTCGTGAGGTGTTTGAAGAGACTGGTTTGAAAAATAACGAGTTACGTCTCCAGAATAACTTTAAGGTGTTTGAGAAGTTTCCTTATTCGATGGGCAAGGAGCAGATCTTTAAGATAGTAATTTTTTACTTAGCAGAAACCGATAAGGTGCAAATTACGATTTCAGATGAGCATGAGGGGTACGGTTGGTTTACCTTAGGGGAGGCAAAGAAGCATCTAGCTAAGTTTAAGACTCGAGCTTCGATTTTGAAGAAGGCTTGGGATTTAGTGAAGTCTAAAGAAAGTCCCGCTGCTAGTTCTCGGGTAGTGGAAAATAAACCGCAAGTTAGCGATAACAAAAAACCCCTTTAGGGGTTTTTTGTTATTTTACTTACTAAGGTTAACGATAGCTTCAAAGGCTTTAGGAGTGTCGGCGGCTAATTCGGAAAGCATTTTGCGATTTAACTTTACGTTCTTATTTTGTAAACCACTGATCAGGGAGCTGTATTTAGTGCCTAGGGTTCTGGTCGCAGCGTTGATCCTGATGTTCCAGAGGGCTCGGAAGTCGCGCTTTCTTTCTTTGCGGCCACGGAAGGCGTGAGTCCACGCGTGAAGTAAGGCCTCTTTAGCGGCTCTTTCTTTTTTCTTTCTACCCCAACGAAAACCTTTGGTGTATTTTAAAATCTTTTCACGCGTTTTATGCGCTGTAATACCATTTTTAACTCTTGTCATATATTTATTAAGCTAGATAGGTAGCAAATTTCTTAACAACCTTTTTATTGTCCAAGCCTCGGTCAGCTCTTTTATTTCTGGTTTGCTTGCCGGTTCTTTTAGCACGAAAATGGTCCACAGCCATTTGGCGGCGGATAACTTTACCGTTTTTCGTGATTCTAATTCTTTTACTAACTGCTTTTTTCATAAAAAATTATTACTTTAATTCGGAGCGATTTGCATCATGATGTTGTTACCACCAGCTTTGGCTGCGGACACCACTTTATGAGCGTTGATTAGTTTAACAAATTCTTTTAGTTTAGTAAAGGCGAATTCCTTGTTGTATTTTTCTCTACCTTTTAAGAAAAGGAAGAGCTCAACGGAGTGGCCTTTTTCTAGGAATTTATTAGCTTGACCAGCCTTAGTTTCTAAGTCGTGTTGGGCGGCGCGGACGGTGATTTGCACTCTTTTAGTTTCTTGCTGCTTTTGATTGGCCGCTTGTTTCTTGAGTTTCTTTTCTTGCTGATAGCGATACTTATCAAAGTTTAAGATTCTCGCTACCGGAGGCTTAGCAAGAGGGGAGATTTCGATTAGATCTAAGCCTCTTTCTTGGGCAATCTCCAAAGCTTTGGCGAGTGGTATGGTGCCAAGGTTGACCCCTGCTTCATCCACGACCATTAGTTCTGGTGAGCGAATCTCTTTATTAATTTTTGGCTGCGAATTATTAATAGCATTAATTTAACAGTTAGTTTAGTTGATGTCAAATCTTTCCTGATTTTTTACTTGCTTTAAACTTATGAATAGAAAATGTCTTTTAGTAGGAATAAAAGAGATGATCGCGGTTATAAAATAAAGACCGGCCACCTATTTTTTTATTTAGGTACCATTTTGTGGTCCGTGGCTTTATTTGGCAGGATGACCCCACTCGGGGTTTTTCGGCCAAGTGGGGAATATTTAGCTCAGCTTATAAGTGTATTTGGTTTAAATGCGCCAGATCATGAATTAAGTTTTCGGGTGGAGATTCCAATTTTAGGGGAGCAGGTCGCACTTATTAAGCTAACTGATTTTAATAAGGATTATAGTTTGGAATTAGCTCGGTTGGAAAAAGTTGGGTCTGAAGACATTTATTATAAGAAGCAAGTTTTTTTGGATAATGATTTGGTGTTGGAGTTTGATCGAATTAAATTTATTCCTGGTAACTGGCATTTGGTATTGGCTTTTAAAAATAAAGACGGCTCGGGAGAAACTTTAACGAAGCGGTGGGAAGATTATCTTTTAATTTCTGAAGCGGATTTAATAGGATCTTCGGTGGTTGATTCAGCTTCGGAAAATGATTTGGCGGGGTTTAGTTTGATGGATTTGTTTAATAAGTTGGGTGTGGCGAGCACTTCTATTTTAGCTAATCAGGCGGTGCTTCTGGGTAGTCCGGAGCAGGTGAGATTGGTGTTTTTAGCGAGTGATTTCGAGAAGACGGATGAGCTCCTCCGATTATTGAAGGGTCGGGTGAGTGAGGTAGGGGATAATGGAAGTAGTTTGGTTGAGGCGGCTATGGAGGGTTTAAAGTTGAGGTTAAAAATTGCTGACGGGAGCGTGGAATCGCAAGACTTATTAGACGGAGTATTCGGATTGATGGCTTATTATAGTTTGGATAACAATAAACGAGTTGAGTTGCTTCTAGGTTTGAATACAGAGGAGTTGAATAAATTTGAAGAAATGATTCAGGGGAGGATTAATTACTTACAGGGTTAATAATTTCGGTTTGTGATAAGATTTAAATATGGATCAAGAAACAAATTTATTCTTGCCGGTTTTTTCAGTGCTTGCGGTACTCACTTTCTTTTTTATCGTGACTAGTGGTAATTCTTCGAGTAATATTTTTGCTGCCGGATTTGATTTAAGTAGGTGTACGAAGCCGGATTATTCACAGGTTTATAATTGCGCTCCAAGTCCTTCTTGTGTTTCTTCTGGTAGGACTTTTGGCTACGGATTTGGTTTGAAAAATAATAGTCTTGTTGCTTTGGGTTCGAGGCGTGAAGGTTTTGGTTACGGATATTGTATGAATTTTATTTATAATAGTTTTGTAAATTATCAGTGTTTGAGTCCGGAATTTAGAAAAGTTTACGATTGTGTGGCTGGGGTTAACTATTGTGGAGATCAAAGATTCGCGGTGATTAGGGGTATCGGTTATGGTTATGGGTTTGCTAAGGATGGTAATTTTAACTATAAGAGGTCTGGTATGGGATTCGGGAAGCGTGAAAGTTATAAGAGTAATCAGGTTGATCAAGGCGCTCAGTATCCTATGTGTTTTAGCCCTGAATTTAAAAAAGTTTATGAGTGTTCGTCGAATGTAGATTATTGTGGACCAGTTAAGGCTAATTCGGGCATAGGCTATGGCTATGGTTTTGATCGTGACAGTAATTTAGCTTCTAGTAGGAGGTCTGGTATGGGATTCGGAAGGTGCGCGACTTACCGAGATACTAGGGCAGGTTCGGATACAACCTCTTTTTATTTTTATAAGTATTTGAAGTGTTTGGCACATATTTATAGTTGTTAGGTTTTTTTAGACACACTCAAAACTTCTTAAGTATTTAGTTTTTTCTTTGACGCACGGGGCGTCTAGAAAATTATCTTCACTGTATGGAATAGTGAAGAAGTAGAGGGGTTTAGGGAAAACTTTTAGGAATTTTATTTTTTCGTCATTAGTCATTTTAAACCAAAAGTTTTGCCAGTCGGCTAGATTATAATTGTATTCTAAGAGACCTGGGGACATAACTTGTCTGTGTGAAAAACCGTAGATCCATGGAGTGTAGTCGGAGACGGTTAAAATAGTAGCGTTTTTTTCGGTGATGTTATCGAGGTTTTTGATTTCGGTGATTTCTTCTTTCGTGATAATCGGGGAGTATTTTTTAACGGTGAGATAGAAGTTGCCAAGGTAATAGCCGGTAAATAGGGCGAGGACTACGATAGTAGCGATTTTTTTATTGTAGGAATTTTGGGCATAGTTATTTTTTATTAGAGAGAGGCTTTCGGTAGCGAAAGCGATGAGGGTAATATCCAGAAAAAGGAAAATTCTTTGGTAGAAGGTCCACTTGAGGATTACAAATAAGCTAGCGGTTATAAATAGAGGAAAAAAGGGGTTTTTTGGGATTTTGTTTTTTAGATTTTTAAGATTTACTAGGATAATTATTAAGATTGGGGCTGCCAGCCATAAATATTGAAACCATTCTAAAAAGATGGCGGGTGGATAAGGGTGAAGATTTTGCCAGAGAGTGATTTTAATTAGTACTAGGACGCCTATCAAAGAAGGAATTAGTAGGGTTTTGAGATTAATCCTGTGCCAGAATTTTTTAAGTAAGAATATGACTAAGGAAAAGAAGAGGCTGATGATTAGAATGACGCTGGTAGTTTTATGGGAAAAAAAGACTAAGATGGCTGGGAGGAATAATAGAGCCAATTCTTTTATGGAGAATGAAAAGGATTTAATTTTTTCGAGGACGCTCAGTTGGTCTAGGAATTTTTTTAATTGATATAAAAATAAGAAGAGGAAAGTAAGAGTTATATAGTTTTTTAAAAGGAAAAACCAGTAGCCGGTTTGTTGAACTCCTGAGAAGATAAATAAGAGGCCGCTAATGAAGCCGGCTTCTTTTCCGTAAAATTTTTTAATTGTAAATCTGAGGGCGAGGACGGAGCCTGTGAAGGCGATGATGAGAGTTCCGTAGAGGATTAAGTCGGTTGGGAGGCCCAGAGCTCTTAGAGTGTCTAAAATAATTCTGGGGACGGTGGCGTTAGCTGTGAGGCCGGCTGTTGCGTGATTAGGGATGGAGGTGAAGCTTTGAATGAGGTAGTGGCGGTAAAAGCCTGTGTCGTAGCCAAGGGGATTTTGGCCGTAAATTAGGAAGGGTAGGAGTCTGGTTAAAACTGAAAGAAGGGCTAGGAAAATCCAGTCGAATTTTAGCAAAAAGGCCATTTTTCAATAATATAGAGCTAGTAACTTATCCACAAGTTATACCTAGGTTGCTAGCCCCGATTTTTCTATTGACTTTATAACATATTATGTTATAATATGTTTGAACTTAGATTCTTGGGCTGCGTGGCTTGAGAAGGCGGAACTTTGACATTTAATAATGGAGATCTCAGCGATGTTGAATTTTTTCACTGTGAGTCAGGTGGCGAGACTTTGTGGTCTTCCGAATGTGAGCGTTTACAGTTGGATTTATGGTGGTTCGATTAACTGTACGCCGGATTGGCTTATCAAGCGGGAAGATTTGGATCGGTTTTTTGCAAGTCGTGGTCACATGTTAACGGTTGAGGGTTATCTGGAGGAACTTAAGCCCAAGGTACTTGTGGTTGGAGGTCACAGTACACTCCTTGGTTATTTGAGTGAGCGGTTGGATTTTCGAAAGTATGAAGTTCAGCTTGAAACGAGTGCTTTCGTGGGTGGGGCTTTGGCTAATGATTGGCTTCCGGATTGCGTGGTGATTGACTTCGTTCGACTTGGCAGAGAAGAAGCTTTGGCGATGGCTCGTTACCTCAAGATTCCAAAAAAGACGGGACAGCCGACGTTGATAGCGCTTTACGAAGAAGATGGTAATTTGGAGCCGTACTTTGGGCCTGCTGAGGAAGCTCTTTTCTACAAGACATTTAAGTTTCCTTATCCGATTGAATCTTTAGGTGAAGCGATTCAGACTTCGATGATCGAAAGGTTTGATTGGTAAGATGGTAGATTTTCAGATTTGAGGAATAGTGAATCCTCCACACCTAATGGGTAGTGGGGGATTTTTTGTTGATTTTTAGTGTGATTTATACTCTATTGACAAATATCGTCATAGTATGCTATGATGTTGGTAGTAATCGAGCTTAGAGCTTGATACCTTCTGGGTTTTGGTGCCTAGGAGAACAGTCCCTCGAAAAAGGAATCGGTGTTCAAATGAAAACGATTTTCACGACAGGGCAGGTCGCTAAGATCTGCAAAGTGGCCCCTCGGACAGTGAGCAAGTGGTTTGATTCGGGACGCCTTCGTGGCTACCGGATTCCGGGGTCGCAAGATCGTCGGATCCCGCGCGAGCATCTCATTCGCTTCCTCAAAGAGCACGGGATGCCCCTCAATGAGCTCGAAGATGAGGCGTTGGGCAGGGTGTTGCTCGTCGGCACCGACCCCGTGATTCGTGGCAGCCTGAACGAGATGTTGGACGGAGATGAGTACAAACTCGAGACGGCTCAGAGCGGATTCGAGGCTGGCATCCAGGCGGAAAGTTTGCGTCCTGATTGCGTTGTCGTTGACTTCGCGATGGGTCGCACCGACGCCGTGATGATCGCCGGCAACTTGCGGAAGAATCCGGAGTATGCCGAGACGATCTTGATTGGCCTGCTCAGCGAAGAAGACAGCCGAGCGTCATTTGATCGCACGGTCTTTAATGAAACTTTCCGCAAGCCGTTTGATGTGGCCTTGCTCGCGGAGCGAGTGCGAACGCTCGTGACTCGCAAGAAGCAATTGGCTTAGTTTTCAAGATGGATGCGCAAATCCTTCGCTACCTATGAGTGGCGAAGGATTTTTTATTTAAATAATATATTTTCTCGACAAGTTTAGGACGCAAATAAAAATAACCAGTAATAACTGGTTATTTTTATTTGCGGAAGTGAGGGGAATCTGTCACAGATAATTTTCTGCTGAAAATTTCCGCGACCCCGGCTCGGCACCAGTCGTGCCCGCGCCTTTCTCATCCCTTCATATTAAGCAAATAAAGAAAAACCCACTAGGCGTGGGCTTTTCTTTATTTGTGGAAGTGAGGGGAATCGAACCCCTGTCCGGAGAATTTTAGCGAATCGTTCTACAAGTTTAGCTAGACTGGGTTCTGCGATGCTTTAGCTTGCGCTCTAACACCGCAGAGAAATAAAAACTCTTAAGTCTAGCGGAAAAAGTGTTTATTTTAGACTTTTAGTATCGACAAAAAAGTAAGTCTAGACTTTTTTTGCCTGAGCTCAAGATATAACACCGGTGATTACGATATGAGCAACCGTAGCCGATGGTCATGATTAAATCATGACGTTACCAAGCGTTACGCAAAAGCGAACGCTGGTAAACGGTTATTATTAGTAATGCCGTTTATTTTGTTGGTAAATTTAAAGATCTACCGAACTTACTTGCTGGATTTAGCCTCAATAGACCGTCTAAGCCGAGTCCACTCCCGTTTTTTAATCGTCTCGCGTTTATCAAATAACTGCTTACCTTTAGCGAGGGCGATGATTAGTTTAACCCAACCGTCCTTAATTATAACAGAAATTGGAATAATAGTCAAACCGGCCTGAGATTGGCCATATAAATAGTTAATTTCCTTTTTGGTAAGCAGGAGGCGGCGGGTGCGGTCTTCTTTTAAATCTTTTTTGAGGTTGTTTTTTTGATAAAGGGGGATGCCGAGGTTTAGAACGAAGGCCTCGTTATTCTTAAAAGCTACAAAAGAGCCCTTGAGATTCACTCGGCCGAACTTGATGCTTTTGACCTCGCTCCCTAGGAGCTCGACGCCGGCCTCGTATTTTTCGAGGACGGTGTAGTCGAAGAGAGCTTTTTTGTTGTTGGAAATTTCTTCGGTCATGGGGATGAGAATTTATTTTTGAATATTGAATAGATTCCACGCCTCAATTCCGAATCGATTTTATCAAATCGAACGGAATTGGGTTCTGAATGACAGTTTAAAAAATAAATTAGTCTTGCAATGACATGATGTTGTTGCGTCTTTAGAATAGCATGATGGGGTTAAGTTATAAATCGAAAAATACAATGCGGCAAGGCTAGTTATACACTTATGATGTTAGATATTATTTTGGTATAATTTGAATATAAAAATGCGCGAAAGGGATAGAAAAGATGTGAGGCATTATGCCGGTGGTTTTAGTGTGGTTTTTTCGCGGTCTGTTTTTATGTTTTCGAAGATTGGTCTTTTAAATTTATTTAGAAAAATTACAAAGAAGATTCCCGTTTTCACGGGAATGACAGCAATCTTAATTTTTTGTGCTTTAATTTTGCCGAATATTTCTTTGGCGACGATTTCTAACGGGGCGAATGCGATTGATATGATTGGGCAGTATTCGGATGAAACTGTTTTAGGGAGTTTGGCGCCTAATTATACGAAACAAACTATTGGGAATGGTGTGCCGAATAGATTGGGTTTTGCTTTGCCTGGGAGTGTGGCGATTGACGAGGTGCATCACAGATTATTTGTTGCTGATAATATTAGGATAGCGGTTTATAACTTAGATAGTTCTAATAATTTATTAGACTATATTCCAGATAAAATTTTAGGAAAGAGTGACTTTCTTAGTACTAGCAATTCTACTACTGCTAATAATACAGGGTCTAATACTGGCTTAACTTACGACAGTGTGAGCGATAGATTATTTGTAGCTGATATGTTGAGGAGTAGAGTGTTGGTTTTTGATACCGCTACTATTACAGATGGAGAGGCGGCGATAAATGTTTTAGGGCAGGTGAATTTTACTAGTGGATCCGCGGCTACCACTCAGACTGGTTTAAGTAGTCCTGCTGGGGTGAGCTTTGATTCTACTAATGGAAGGTTGTTTGTGTTGGATAGTGGGAATAATCGTGTGGTGGTTTATAACTTAGCTGATGGCATTGTTAATGGAGAGGCTGCTACAAATGTCTTAGGCCAGAGTAGCTTTACTACGAGTTCTGCTACAACTAGTCAGACTGGTTTTTCGATGTCTTCTTTGAGTGGTTTAATGATGGATTTAGTTTATGTCTCTGGAACTAATAAACTTTATGTATCTGATATTGCTAATAGCCGTATTATGGTGTTTGATGTCGCTGCGATTACTAACGGGGAAGCGGCGGTAAGTGTGTTGGGGCAAGCTAATTTTACTAGTGCTACTCAAGCGGTGACCCAGTCGGGATTAAGGTATCCAAGAGGCTTGGCTTATAGCTCTACTAATAGTGTTTTGTTTGTATCTGACGGTGAAAATTCTCGAGTAATGGTATTCGACGTAACTGGAATTACTAATGGTGAAAATGCGGTGAATGTGATAGGAAAAAGTGATTTCACTACTTCAGGAGCTTTAACTACTCAGGCTGGTTTTAGTAGTAATAATGGATTGGCTTACGATGTGGGAAATAAAAGGCTTTATGTGACGGATGTGGGGAATAATCGAGTAATGGTGTTTGATGTGACTAATATTGCTAGTACCAGTGTTACCGATGGTCAAAATGCTAGTAATGTCTTAGGTCAAAGTAATTTTACTTCGAGTTCTGCGGCCACCACTCAAGCTGGAATAAGTCAGCCTTATGGCATGGCTCATGATTTAGCAGGTGGTAGATTATTTTTGGCAGATCGAGCGAATAATAGAGTCTTGGTTTACAGCACTTCTTCAATGTCTAACGGTCAGGCGGCTGTAAATGTTTTAGGGCAATCTAACTTTACATCTTCTGGTTTTACTGGCATAAGCCAGTCCTCTATGTTTTCTCCCGATGCTGTGGCATACGATTCAAATAATAATCGGTTGTTTGTTGCTGATGAGGGTAACGGCAGAGTGTTAGTTTATAACTTAGCTTCTGGGATTACGAATGGCATGAATGCGAGCAATGTCTTAGGTCCATCCGTTTTTGATTCTGGAGCTTTAGCTACAGATCAGAGTCACTTTAGAAGTCCTGTTGGTCTTGCTTACGATATTAATACTAATAAGCTATTTGTTTCAGATTTTAATAGTTTAAGTAATAGGGTGATGGTTTTTAACCTTGCTTCTGGGATTACGAATGGCATGAACGCGAGTAATGTTTTGGGTCAGCCTAATTTTACGAGTGGTACTGCCGCTACAACTCAGGCCGGTATGAGGACTCCGGGCTGGGTAACAGTTAGTTCTGATAGTAAGCTATTTGTTTCTGATACTGGAAACAGGAGAGTTTTGGTTTACGATATATCTACAATTAGTAATGGTGAAAACGCTATAAATGTTTTAGGGCAAGCTAATTTTACTTCGAGTTCTGCGGCAACTACTCAGGCCGGCATGTTTAATCCCAGAGGACTTACCTTGGACTCTGCGAATAATAGATTATTTGTGGCCGATGATCAGAACCGAAGAGTGACCGTGTATGATGTGGCTTCAATTACCGATGGTGAAAACGCTGTAAATGTTTTAGGGCAAGCTAACTTCACTTCTAGTTCTTCAGCTACAACTCAGGCCGGCATGAATAATCCTCTTGGGGTGGCCTATGACCAAGCTAATAAGGTGCTTTTTGTGGGTGATTATAATAGTAATAGAATTTTAAGCTATAACTTCACTGCTAACAGTGCTAATAACGGACCTAATGCCAACAATGCTTTAGGGCAATATTCGGATGAGACGAGTACTTTAGCTCCGGCTTATACAAAATCCATAGCGGGGAATGTGCCTAATAGGTTGGGTTTAAATAGTACTTTGGCAGGGATGGTTATGGATTCCGTGGGTCACAGATTGTTTGTTGCTGATTCAGCTAATAATCGAGTGTTGATTCATAACCTAAATACCTCGAATCAGCTTATAGATTATATTCCTGATAATGTTTTAGGTCAGAGTAGTTTTGTAACCAAAGATGCGGCTACAACTCAAACGGGGATGACTTTTCCTAATGGCCTGGCCTACGATAGTGCTAATACAAGATTGTTCGTAGCTGACTCTAATAACACGCGCATTTTAGTTTTTAATGTTAGCTCCATTGTTAATGGTCAGGCTGCTGTTAATGTTTTAGGTCAGGCTAGTTTTACTACAAACACAAATGCGACTACTGCAACTGGTTTATCTGGGCCTTATGATTTGGTTTATGACTCGGCCAATCAGAGATTATTTGTGGCTGATTATACTAATAATCGTGTTTTGATATACGGTCTATCTGGTGGGATTACTAATGGGATGGCCGCTAGTAATGTTTTAGGTCAGGCTAACTTTACGAGTAGTGTCTTAGCTACATCGTCTACAGGAATGATGACGCCTTATGGTTTAGCTTACGATGCGACTAATCAGAGATTGTTTGTGAGCGAGATAAGTAATTATAGAGTTTCAGTATTCGATGTTAATACTATTACTAACGGTGAAGCAGCAATAAATGTTTTAGGTCAGATGGATTTTATGACTAATACTGTGGCTACGACTCAATCTAAATTTGGTAATAATAGAGGTTTAGCTTATGACAATATTAATAACAGGCTTTATGTAGCTGATCAGAGCAATAACAGAGTTCTGGGATTTAACGTCTCTTCTATTACTAATGGTCAAAACGCTGCTAATGTGCTCGGCCAGAGTAGTTTTACAACTCTTACTGCCACTACAAGTCAGGGTGGTTTGAAGGGGCCTTTAAGAATATTTTTTGATTCAACTAATCAGAGACTTTTTGTGGGTGATGCCGGTAATAGTAGGATCACGGTGTATGACGTGGTGCCTGATACTAGTGCGCCGACGATTACGAATATTACTTCAACGACGGCGAATGGGAGTTATGCGATTGGAGCGAGTGTGAATATGACTTTTACTTTGAGTGAAAATGTAACAGTGGCTGTGGCTACTACGGTGACTTTGGAAACGGGGACGACGGATCATACTTGTACGATTGCTACCACTAGCACTCCGACTACTAGCTTGACTTGTACTTATGCGGTTCAGGCGGGGGATATAAGTAGTGATTTGTCAGTGAATAGTGTGGCTGGGGCAAATATAGTAGATGGTTCAAGTAATGCTTTGGGGACGCAAAGTAGTTTTGGATCGGCGAATTTAAATAATAATAAGGATATTGTGGTCGATGGGGTGTTGCCGACGGTGACTAATATTACTTCATCGACTACTAATGGAAGTTATAAGGTAGGGGATGCGGTGAATGTGTCTTTAACTTTGAGTGAGCCTGTGATTGTAAGTAGTGGGGCGACTGTAACTTTAGAGACTGGGACGACAGATAGAAGTTGTACGACGAATACGGTGGGAGCCTTAGGAGCGACTTGGACTTCTCAAACTTCAGCTTTGGACAGAGATTGGAGATCAGTCACCTACGGCAACGGTTTATTTGTAGCAGTTCCTTATCATGCAGGTGCAGGAAATCAACTAATGACTTCACCCGATGGCGTTACTTGGATAGCAAGGACTTCAGCGGCTGATAATGATTGGCAGGGTATCACTTATGGTAACGGCTTATTTGTAGCCGTTTCTGCTTCTGGTACAGGAAACCGAGTCATGACTTCTCCGGATGGTATCACCTGGACTTCTCGCGCTTCAGCTTCTAATAATAATTGGATTGGTGTCACCTACGGCAACGGTCTATTTGTCGCGGTGGCTATAACTGGTACTGGCAACAGAGTAATGACCTCCCCTGATGGTATTACTTGGACTTCTAGAACTACGCC
>JAHFLM010000020.1 GCA_023244865.1 Candidatus Harrisonbacteria bacterium
ATTCATAATCTGAATCAGATGGCTGGCGTGGTGAGTAAGATGGTGAATATTTTTGAGCAAATGCCTTTGGGTTGTAGTCCGGAAGTTTATCATCTTCGAGTGCGTAAGCAGATCATGGCTTTCGTGCGCGTTGTTTTTGAAGGTGTGAGAGGCTTTGATACGCCGCGAGATTTTAAGGCTGGTGAAACAGGTGCTCAAAGTTGCATTGCTCCAACCCTGGATGCGTTTTTGAAAATAACGCATCCACTAACTGGTGGATATGATTACGTGAAGCTGATGCGAGGATTTATGCCGCCGGCTCATTTAGCCATGATCCAAGAGGTTGAGAATAATAATATTGATTTGAGAGCTTTTTGTGAGCTTAGTAAGAATGGAACTCTGAAAGATGCCTTTAATAACCTAGTATCTTGGTTTGCAGCTTTTCGAGCGTTGCATTATAGATATGCAACTGATTATGTTTTTCAAAAAGTGGCTAATCATACGGGAACTGGTGGAACGCCAGCTTCGGTTTGGCTGAAGCAGTTGCATGAGACGACTTTGGATCATAGGATTTAGTAATTAAGAGTTAGAAAATAAAATCATTAAAGACCCCGTGAAGGGGTCTTTTGTTTTGGGTAAAGTTAGACCCCGGATCGCTCCGGGGTCTTTGTTTGTAGTTCGTTACGGTTTCTTTTCACGGTCTCTTTTTTCGGCTTCGAAGCAGCTAACGGCTCCTGCTACAGCGTCGAGCGTGGAGTTGTCGTGAGACACGAACTCTCTTGGCGGATCTGGAAATGGGTTTGCTGGGGATTGAGACTTGAATGCTCCGTCTTGCCTGAGTCGGAACCATGCTCCTAGGTGTGCTACCCAGGATACCCCGACGATTGTATAGGAGAGCGTGCAGGGGAGGTACTTGATGAACCACCAACTCAGCATACACATTGCGAACGTGGCACAGATGTAAGAAGTGATAGCTGATTCTTTTCGGGTCATGACGGGATTCCTTGTGAAAGAGACTGTTTAGAAACCTTGGTTTTTCGAGCAACGTGCCCGGATTTGTTCTATTCTTATTATACCATAAAAAAGCCTAAAAAGTCAATGTAAGGAAATAAGAGGCTTAAAAGCTAAACAAAAAAGACCCTTCATGGGGTCTTTTTTGTTTACTTAATTCCTACTGGATAGGGGCGGTAGAGTTCGGGGTCGATGCCGCGGTCGAAGCATTGGTGGCCAGTATCGTGAGACCAATTTTGGTTGCTATAAGAGTCGTAAGAGTTTTTTGGAGTGGTGGTGGCGTTGCTTAGGTTGTTGGTGCCGAAGGTGGCGCAGAGATAGAAGGAAAGTGGATCAACTCTTAATTGATACTCATAGGGCGCGCTGGTTTCTGGGTCGACTGGAGCCTGCCAGCCACTAATTGAATCGGTTAAATCAGTGAGGGTGTTTGGGATTTTATTTTTATTTTGCCAGTAGTTAATGATTTGCCCTTGGATATTTTGGAGGTCAGAAGTTCTTTGATCATCGAAGCGTACTTTTCTTTGGTAGCTGGGAGTGCCGACTAGAATAAAATTAGTGACGATGGTGAGGATGACAATGAGCGAGGTGATAATAGCGAAAAGTTTATTGCGGCCCACGTTAACCGAGGCGGATTTTAAATCTTTAATGTAGTGATAGAAGACACCGCCTGAGACGATGATGACGGTTAGGATTTTTAAGATGAAGCGGAGAGTGAGGTCGCCTTGGAGAAAACTATAAACTAAGGTGATGGCGTCGCCGACTAAAATTATGCCGGCCAAGAAAAGGGTGAGGCTGATGAGCCACTTTTTAATTTTAAGATTTCTTTTTTCGGGGGTGGTTACTTCTTCTTTTTGGATTAACCAAGAGAGAATTAGGAAAACTGGGAAGAGGATGATGAGCGCGGAGGTGCAGGTGATGATGCTATAAATTTCTGAACCGTAAGAAAGTGGGTCTGGTAAAAGAATATTGATGTAGCTAAAGACAAGGGAAATTAAGCTGTAGATGCTGACGTAAAGCGCGCCAATGAGGCCGAGATGTAGGAAAACATCCTTGGGGGTGGAATTATTGTTCATGGTTTTAGTTTAAGCTTTTTTAGCCGAGTTTAATAGGTAGCCGTTTTGAGCTTCTAGGTATTACTGAATAGATCCCTGATAAAATAATTTAGGCCCCGTATGAACTCACGGGGTAAACCCCAGATTTTCTGGGATGACGTGGTGGGGTTATCTGAGTCTAATAGGAAGAAGGAAACTTTTTTCATTAGCGGGGTCGCCGGAGGGGTTGTCGTTTTTGAATTTAATGAAGGCGTTCGTGGAGTTTAGGCCGGCTGGTTTGGTGTCGAATTTGACAGTCCAGGGGACGAAATTTTCGGTCATCCAATCTTCTTCAGCTTGAGCGATGCCGGTGGTGACTAATTCTTGTTTGTCGTTTAGGATTTCTACTGGAAAACTAGCTTCGAAAAACCAAGTACCTTTAGCCTCGCCTTTAATAATGAGGGGAAAAGAGATGGCTTCGTTTTCTTCGGGAGTGATGTAGGTGATTGTGATGTCGGGATTGGTTTCAGGAGTGATGACTGGGGCGGTGGCTGATTTTTTAAAGATCCAAAGACTGAGAGCTGCGGCGATGATTATTATAATAATTGAAAGATTGCGTTTCATTTACCCCGTTAGATATTTTTAATGAGACTTATTTTATAATATTTATGAATTTTCATTCTAATGTATGAATTTTTAATTAACTCTGTTTATCTAATGGGGTGAATTTATTTACCACCCTTACTTTTCTTTTTAGGGGAGTTCATTCGAATATTTCTGGTTTTAGGGTTGAGTCTCGGCGCGGTGGTGAGGTGACTTTGGAGTTTTTGAAAGTTTTGAATGATTTGTTTCTTCATGAGTTTATTTTAGCATAGACTGATGATTAGATTCCTGCCTCTGCAGAAATGACAAGGGATTGCTTAGTTATTTTTAGTTTTTAACTTTAGAATTGATAGGCAGATTAGGATAACTGAGAGGAGGAGGGACATTTCTGGGATGGTGATTAAACCCCAAATTTGAGTTTGGATGGTGGCGCAGCCATTACTACTATTATTGATTGAACATTGAAAGGAGGTTTCACCGAATTGAATGAGGATGTGATAGATGGAAAATAGACTGCCGATTGTGGAGAGAGCGAGAATCTCGCGCCAGAGTTCTAAGCTTTCTTTCTTGCAGATTAGCGCAAGGGCTGTAATGACGGCTACTGGGTAAAGGAAGATTCTTTGCCAAAAACATAGCTCACAGGGGAGAAGGCCGATAATTTCAGAATAGGTAAGGCTGCCAATGATACTTGCAAGGGAAAGGAGGAAGGCTAGGGGGAGGCTATTTTTGTGAGTGTAATTTTTAAAATGAAGTAGGGCGCGGTGGGGAATTATAAGAGAGAGAATGAAAATTAGAAGGCTTAAAGATAAGAGGATGAAACCGGCGCCGATAAGATTGTTAAAGGATGAGATAAATGCCATAAGAGTTAGATTTAATAATCTATTAAAAGCTTTAGGATTTCAAGTTTGTTTGAGAAGATTTAGCATTGCTTTTTTAGGATTTTATAGTATTATTTTAGAATTATTGTCGGATCGTCTAACGGTAGGACAGCGGCCTTTGAAGCCGTGAATCTTGGTTCGATTCCAAGTCCGACAGCTAGTGATTAGGTATTGACATTCTTTGTTAAAATATAGTATGTTATGGACAGTACTAAGTTGAGGTTTTGACTTAGAAAATTTATTCTCTCACGGACACGAAAGAAGGAGACCTGTGAAATGCTGAAACAACTTCTTGGTTTGATGATTTTTGGTGGTTTGATTTTTATGTCTTCGGCGAATTTGATGGCTTGGGATGAGAGCGATTCGAAGAGTGACGCTCCGCTTCAAGTGGAGGAGGTGCGTCAACTCCGGGAAGCAGCGAAGGCGATTAATCAGATTTTGAGTGGAGAAGATGGGGATGAGAAGGTTTTGATTGGGGTTGGTGCGGAGTATAAAAAGCCGAAGAAAACTCCTGCTGAGGTGGCCGACAAAGCCCTCACGATTCTTTCTGGATACATTGGCACTGCGGCGAAGACTATGGAGAAAGTCGCTCCAGAAGTGTGGCGGGTGATGATTCGGCAGCAGTATGCGAAGGCGATTGCCGCTCCATTTTTTGCCTTTAGCATTATTTGCTTTACAGCTATCTACACCGTTGTGATGAAGCGATGGTGGAAGATAGAGCCTAAAGATAAAGAGGCTGAGACTACTGAGTATTGTTGGTGGTTTGTCATGACGAATGTTTTGCCTTTTTTATTGGTAATGATTTTTGGAATTAGGACGGCTTGGTGTTTGTCCTATTCGACTCAAATACTTATCAATCCCGAATACTATGCCTTCTCCGATTTGTTGCAGTTGTTGCTCAATAAGGGAATGGTTAAGTAGTTGAAGTGAAGAAATGAAAATACAAGCTCGGTTGCCTAAGGTGATCGAGCTTTTTTATATTGTAAATAAGTGGTAAGATTTTTTTGGCTTTTTGATAATATTTTATAAACCCAAAGCCACTAACAAGGAAAGTCGCCGTCGCCTGAGGGCTATGGCGGACCGAAGGGTAGCCTACGCTTAAAAAGCTACGGCCTACCGAAGGAGAACCTAAATCATGACAGACGAAATTAAAATTACTGGCGCTGAAGAAGTTAGGTGGGATTTAAGTCGGTTGTATTCTGGAGTGGATGATCCGATGATTGATGCGGATCTTAACGAATTAACTCAGCGGATGAGGACTTTTAATTCCCTATATAAAGGGAGATTAGTTGATAATTTAGGTGTGGCGATTTTAGATCTTTCTCGAATCGAGATGCTTAAAGGTAAGCTGATGGTTTATTTGTATTTGGTGCAGACCACGGATATGGCTAACGCTGCGGTGAAGGCAAAGACAGCTGATGTTGAAAGAATTTTATGTGATGCCGAAGGCGAATTTATGGAATTCTTTCATATTGAGCTTGTGGCGATTGATGACATGATTTTGGAAGCACTTTATGCGAGTGATCCTATGGTTATGCGTCACAAGCCCTGGGTGGAGTATCTTCGAATTTATAAAAATAATTTATTGAGTGAGCCTGTCGAGACTGCCTTGACTAAGAGGGCGCCATTTGCGACTGGGGCTTGGAGTGAGCTTTTTGATGAGCTGGCTGCCGACTTGATGATTGATTTTCGAGGGAAGAGAATTACTTTAACTGAGTCGATTCATATTTTGTGTAATTTTTTGGACTCTGACGAGCGGGCGGAAGCTTTAGCTGCAAGTAACGCGGTTTTGGGTGGATTTTTTGGTAAGTATTCGGCTCAGACTTTGTATATGGTGACTGGTTCGAGTGGAGTTGAGGTGAAAGATCGGAAGTATAAGGATCCGATGGAAGAGCGTAATAGGACGAATTTAACTCCAGAAAAGGTGGTTTCGGCTTTACATAGGGCGGTGGCTGATGTGGCTTCACCAATTGCTAGGCGTTTTTATCGCTTGAAGGCGGCCCATTTAGGGCTCCCGACTTTGAGATGGAGTGACAGAAATGCGCCGATGCCATTTTCTGATATTACGGTAGTGCCGTTTGATACGGCGAAAGATATTGTGATTAAGGCTTATGGAAGTTTTAGTCCAACCTTGGAAGGGTTGGTGCGAAGATTTTTTGATGAAAAAAGAATTGATGCGCCGGCTATAAAAAACAAGAAAAGGGACGGGGCTTTCTGTTATTCTTTTGTTGCTCCCGGTAATGTGTCTGAGTCTTTTGTGGAATTGAACTATTTAGGTTCCAATGATGATGTGGCGACTTTGGCACACGAGCTTGGTCATGGAGTGCATGGCTTTTTAGCGGGTGATGCTCAAGGAGTGCTAATGCATGATGCACCGATTGCTTATTGTGAAACTGCTTCGGTGTTTGGCGAGATGATCACTTTTAATTCTTTGAAAGAAAGATTGATTAAGAGTGGGGACAAGAAATCTTTATTGGCTTTGTTGATGGGTAAAATGGATGACATGATTAATACGGTGTTGCGGCAGATTGTTTTTTCTAATTTTGAACGAAGAATACACGGCATGGATCCGACCTATCAGACTTGGAGCGCGCCCAAAAAATACTCACCGGAAGAGCTTGGTCAGATTTGGCTTCAGGTGAATCAGGAATTGTATGGCGCTTCTGGCGATGTGTTTACTTATGAAAATATGGAAAACTTATGGGCTTATATTTCTCATTTCCATCGACCGTTTTATGTTTATGGCTATGCGTTTGGGGAATTGTTGACGCAGAGTATTTATGCCCAAAGAGAAACGATGGGCGATACTTTTGAGCCTTTGTATTTGGATATGTTGAGGTCTGGTGGGACGAGAAATGTGGTGGAGCTTTTGGCACCATTTGGTTTGGATCCGAATCATGAAGAATTCTGGGTTAAAGGAATTGAGTGTGGTTTGGGTAAGATGATTGATGAGGCTGAGGCTTTGTCGAAGGATTTGGGATTAATTTAGAAATTAAAATAAGGGGCCGGAAGGCCTCTTTTTGTTATTTTGATTTTTAGAGAAATTAAAAACCCCGGTGTCGGGGTTTATTTTACGTAGAGAATTTAACCTCTTACGGCTTCCCATAAGAGTAGGTCGTCTACTTGACTTAATCGGTCTAACTGAAAGGCTACCTGACCGATTTCAACATTAGTGTTGGGAGAGACTCTGATTGTGCGAGTAACAGTTTCAAGGCCTTTCCATCGAGCGGGGTCGAAGTTTTCTACGGTTAGCCAAAGTTCGATTGTTTTTTGACCCCACTTACTGTTGAAGTTTTCAATCCTTTTAATTTTCACGACTTCACCTCTGGTAATTTTGCTTTTATAGCGATGGAGCATTTCAACTTCGATGAAGTTTTCGATTGCTAAGGCGAAGATACTGACTAGGAATATCATTGCGCCTACAAATAGCGACCCTGTGAGGAGGTCTGCTGTTTCGCCGCTTGGCTTGCTTGGGTTTAGACCAAGGCAGAGGCCAATGATAAAGATGACGCAGAGAGCGATGACACTTCCAATGATAGTTAAATAAGTAATTCTTTGGATGAGCTTTAGCATGGGCGGGTCTCCTTTTTGGGTTACTCGGTTTGTTTGGGGACGATAGAGCCGGTGACTTTGGCGATGGGTCTTGGGTCGGGTTTTGGATCTTCGAGTTCGACGATGTCATTAAGTTTTAGTGGTTCAGTTGGATCTTGAATTTCAACATCGCGTTCGAAGATTTTATTATTAGAAACGCCTTTTATTCGGATTTTCATATTTGGTGCTTCAGAATAAATTTGAATAACTACACCGCTTTTAAGTTGGAGTGCACGGGATTCGTCGGCGGCTTTTTTCGCTTCCATGAAGGCTGGCAAAATTAGGGCTATCAAAACTGCAATTATCCCAACCACTACCAAGAATTCAACTACTGTAAAGCCAGATCTTGCGCGTTTTTTCATTGGGACTTTCCTAGAAAAAGGGGATTGGGTTTTCAAATAACATGATTGGATAATACTTTAAATATTGATTTGTGTCAAATACTTTCTTGTAATCCCGGAGCTTTGCGACGGGATCTGTGTTGGTTGCTAGGTCGAGATACCGTCACTTCATTCCGGTATGACAGGCTGGGTGGATAGTCTTATTTAAATTAACTTGAACTTAATGCAAGATTGCCACGTCGGCTTTGGGGCCTCCTCGCAATGACGGGCGGGGAAGGGAACAAATTAATATTTTATTTGAACTGGGTCCCGCATCGTTTCCGCCCGAGTGCTGGCGGGTGCGGGATGACAAGCGGGAGGAGATTTTATAAAAATCTACTTCGTACTTTCTATAATCGCTACTTCTAAGACTACTTCTCCAAAAGGAGTGTATTTGATGTGTTCGTAGCTCTCGATGAATTTCTTGATTGTCTTGATAGTGGAATCGATATTAATTTTAGTGGCGAGGGTTTTGGTTTGGGCTAGTTGTTCGTCGGTGTATTTATCTTTGATTAAAGAATCTTCTTTTGGATTGAGGTGAATGGTTAATAAATCAGTGAGGTAGAAGATTAGAGATTTATTTAAATCTGGAAGGTCGGCGCCGAGGTTGGTTAATTCTTTGAGTTGGATAATTGCTGCGGGAGAATTTTTTTCTATTAAACTTTCGGCAAACGAGTAGATTTTTTTGAAGCTGGTTTTGCCGATGATTTTTTCGGCGGTGTCTAGATCCAAATCACCGGCGAAACTAATTAATTGATCGAGGAGGGTTTCGGCGTCTCTTAAGCCACCATCGGCGCGGCTGGCGATTAAATTTAATAGTTCGTCACTCACCGAAAGATTTTCGGCGGCTCTAATGAATTTTAATTTTTGAATAATTTCAGTCTGGGTGAGTTTTTTTAAATTAAATTTTTGAGCGCGGGAGAGAATGGTGCCGGGGATTTTTTCTTGCTCGGTCGTAGCTAAAATGAAAACCGCGTGTTCGGGTGGCTCTTCTAATAATTTTAGAAGCGCATTCCAAGCTTCTTTGGTGAGCATGTGAGCTTCGTCGATAATAAAAACTTTATATTTCAAACTACCTGGGGCTTGGCGGACTTGTTCTTTGAGAGAGCGGATTTCGTCGATGCCTCTGTTGCTCGCGGCGTCGATTTCGACGATGTCCATAGTTTTTTGGGAATCGATTGTGAGGCAGCTCGGACATTCGGCGCAAGGTTCGCCGTTAGTTTTTACAAAGGTTTGGTTTTCGCAATTAATAAGCTTGGCGTAGATTCTGGCAGTGGTGGTTTTACCCGTGCCTTTGGGGCCGAAAAAAATTAGGCCATGAAATACTTTGCCGAGAGACGCGGCTTTCTTAAGAGTGGAGATGAGATTTTCTTGGCCAATTAAGTCTTTAAGTTGTTTGGGGCGATATTTGCGGTAGAGGGCTAAAGACATATAAACTCAAGGTATCAGCAATTATGCCTTATGAAAAGATTTTAGAATTGGTGGAGGCGCGAAAGCTTGATATTACGACCGTTAGTTTAGCTCAAGTTACGGGCGATTTTTTACTTTATTTAAGTGAACATAAGGCGGAGTTTGATCATCAAGAAGTGGCGGCATTTCTTGTGGTGGCCTCGCGATTACTTTTAATTAAATCAAAGGTGCTTTTGCCGGGAGTGAAATTAGAGGAGGCTGAGGAAGAGGAAATTTTAGAATTAGAAACCAGATTAAATTTTTACAAACAGCTCAAGCCAAGTTTTAAATTATTTGAAGGATTGTGGAATGGTGGAGAGAGATTATTTTTTAGAGAATTTTTAGCTCACAAACCAAAAGTTTTTTTGGGGGCGGAGAATTTGAAAGTGGAGAACCTTTTATTAGCTATTCAAAATTTGGTAGATAATTTAAGTATTTTGGAGGTTAAGCGGGAGGAGGCGGTGATGAAGGTGATTTCACTGGAAGAAAAAATTAATCATTTAGTAGATAGATTAAAATTGTCACCCAGAATTCATTTTCACGAATTAACTACGGGGCAAAATCGAGCGGAAATAGTGGCTGCGTTTCTTGCAGTGTTACATTTATATAGAGAGCGAAAGATTAGTTTTGAACAGGAGGAGTTGTTTGCGGAGATATTAATAAGTAAACTAGAACAATAAAGTGAATTCCAATCTTAAAAAACTGGAGGCGATTTTGTTTCTTTATGGGGAGCCTTTGAAATTTTCAAAACTGGCGGGTTTTTTGGGAGTTGAAATTTTAGAGCTCCAAAATTTATTGGAGGAGTTTAGGGGGGAATTAAAAAATGAAAATCGTGGATTGGCGTTAATTGAGACTGAGGAAACGGTGGCACTCACCACTAAGCCGGAATTCGGTTCTTTAGTGGCTGAGATTTTGAAAGATGAGATGAGGCCAGAGTTGTCGGCAACGATGCTTGAGGTTTTAGCTCTACTTACTTACTTGGGGCCACTTTCAAAAAGTGAGATAGAATTTATTAGAGGCGTTAATTCCACTTTTGTTTTGAGAAATTTATCTTTGCGAGGGTTGGTGGAAAAGAGTAGTGGTAACTTTAGTGTAACGGCGGAGACTTTGGCTTTTTTGGGGAAGAGTGAATTAAAAGATTTGCCGAAGTATGAAGAGTATCGAGATTTAATTAATAACTGGCGAGCTAATTTTTCTAAGAATATAAAGAATGAGTCAGGATCATAAGATTATTACTTTGGGCTTTTTATTGGTCACTTTAATATTTGTGGCTAGAAATAGTAGCGGAGCGAAGATGATTTTGGATACTCGGAGTGATTTAAATGGTCCAGTTGCTCGGCAGGTAAAATCATCGGGGAGGAAGGTTAGTGATGAGGAGCAAGTGGTAGAGAAGGTGGCGAATGCGACGGCGGTTTTGAGTTTGGATGGGGCTAACGCTGTACCTAGCGTTTCTTCGGTTGATATCTTGGACGATGCTTTTAGACCGATTGGTTTAAATGTGCAGGCGGCACTTGTGAGAAATATGGCGGATCAAACCGCGTATTTACAACATAATACGACTTTGAAGTGGCCGATGGCTTCGCTTACTAAGCTTTTAACAGCCTTAACTGCTTTAGAAAATAAAACTGACAAACAAGATAGTAATAAGATTTTAGTCGATATTAAGGAGATGATGGTGTTAAGTCACAATGAGGCGGCGGATGATGTGGAGGCTAATTTTACCGATGGTAATTTTATGGAGCTGATGAGAGGTGAGATTGCTAAGCTTGGATTGGCCGATACGACGGTGGTGGATGTGACTGGATTGTCCCCGGAAAATGTTTCGACGGTGGTGGATTTGGAAAAATTAGTGACTTATATCGCCAAGAATAAGCCGGAAATTTTAGCCTTAAGTCGATTTCCAGATGTGGAGATTGGAGGTGAAAAATATTTGAATATTAATAAGTTTTCCGATAGAGTAGATTTTTTAGGAGGGAAAACAGGTTATACTGATGAAGCGTTGGGTAATTTAGCGTCAATTTTTAGCTTTAAGGGTAAGCCGGTGTTGATTATTGTTTTGGGGGCGAATGGCAAAGAGGCGCGGTTTACGCAAACAGACGCAATATTAAAATGGATTTACAAGTACTACAATTAATTAGGGTTCTTGGGGTATTTCTTTTGGCGTTCTTAATTGCTTTGGGGCTTGAGCCTTGGTTTTACAAGTTGCTTTTGAAATATCATTTTGCAAAGCAGATTAGAGGGGTGGAGGATGCGCCGGTGTTTCATGAGCTGCATAAGAAAAAGGAGGGGACGCCGACTTCGGGTGGGGTGGTGATTTGGATTACGGTTTTAGGGATAGCGGCTTTATTTTTTGTTTTAAATTATTTTTTTGATGGTTTTTTTGGTTATTTAAATTTTGTAAATCGAGCAGAAACTTATTTGCCGATTGCGGCGATGGGAATAGCGGCGATTGTGGGTTTGATTGATGACGTGATGGGGATTAAGCACATCGGGCCAAAGGGTGGGGGATTAAAAGTGAGGGATAAATTATTCTTTTATGCTTTGATGTCATTTCTTGGGGCGCTTTGGTTTTATTTCCGATTAGATTGGGATGTAATTGTCGTTCCATTTATGGGGGCGTATCATGTGGGCTTTTGGTACATAGCTTTTTTTATGTTTATTATTTCAGCCTCGGCTTTTTCGGTGAATATTACCGATGGCTTGGACGGCTTGAGTGGCGGAGTGTTGCTTTTTGCTTTTACTGCGCTGACTGCGGTGGCGTTTGTGCTCCATCGTTTTAATTTGGCGACTTTTTCGGCGGCGATTATTGGGGCGCTCTTAGCTTTTCTTTGGTATAACGTTTATCCGGCAAAATTTTTTATGGGTGATACGGGTTCGATGGCTTTGGGAATTACTTTGGGAACTGTGGCGCTCTTAACTAACACAGCCTTACTTTTGCCTTTCTTTGCTTTTATTCCGGTAATTGAAACCTTGTCGGTGATTGCGCAGGTGATTAGTAAAAAATTATTTGGTAAAAAGATTTTTCGGTCTGCACCAATTCACCATCATTTTGAGGCGATTGGTTGGGTGGAGTCTCAAGTAACGATGCGGTTTTGGATTATCGCGGCGATTATGACGGTGATGGGGTTAGTAATTTTCTTTGCTGCAAGGTTTTTAAGTTAAACTTTGAAATTTTCGCAGACTTCTTCGTTGCTCGCTGCGGTACCCGTTCCGCCCTACTACTCGTAGGGCTCACGGCGTCCTCGCTCGCGCCTCGAATTCTACTGAAAATTTCAAAGTTTGTGCTGGTTTGTCATTGCGAGGGAGCTACTGCGACCGCGGCAATCTAATATTGACAAAAATAGATTATTTGTGATATAACTTGGGAAGTTTGAAAGGAGTGGTGAAAACCGCTTTGGAATTTGAAAATTGATTTTGCTCCGCGTATTGCGGGGTGAAAAGTACGTTGGTCTATTTTTTGAGGAGATATGTCATGAAGGTTTTGAAGATCTGCGAAACAACTTATCAAGCTAGCGGTGTTTTGTCTAAGGTGTTTTTGTTAGATGACAAGATCGTGTTGATTGTGAATTCTTCTAATGGGAGATTGCTTTCTTGGCGAACTAGGCACGTTGATCAGCTTTGGGTTACCGAGGATGATGTGCCGTCTGCGGCTCTGGCAGCTGTTGAGACTTCTCTCAGGGATGGCGAAGAACGATCTTGGGATAATCCTCATGTGACTGATACGAAATTTAGTCCTGGTTTTCTTTTTGATGACATTCGAACGGCTCGCTTTCCTAGTCTTCCTTATGTTTTGGAAGATGGAGAAGTTACCGACTCAATGCTTGATGCTTATTCAGAGGAAGCTTTGGAACATTGTCTAACTCAGGTGACTATTCATTTGCCGGGGGCGACTGCGCCTGATGTGTTGATGTCCGTTAATGATGAGATTTTTCGAGGCAGGCTCATGGATGAGTTACTGTCTGAAGAGGGGCTTGGGCTTGGATTTTTGGGATGCGGGCGTGAAATGCCTGCAGAAATGTTTTACGACGTTCCCGGCTTTAATCCTATCGTTATCGCTTCAGATGGATTGATTGCAATTTCTGATAGCGGTGAGCCTGATGACGATGAGTTTCATGATTTTTGCTTTGATCAATTCGTGCAAGAAGTTGAAATGAGAAGGGAAGAGCGAAGAGAGGATGAAAGAACTGATAGAAGATTAGTTGACCTTTATGGAGTCGGGCGGTCGTCTGTGCTAGATTTAGATGTTTTGACTGATTTACCATATATAGATCCGACGGTTTGCGTTTGCGGGTGTCATGACGGTCAGTCGATGATGCATATGCAGCCGTGTTGTACGGATTGCGATATTTGTGGAGCTAAGGTTAAGACTGGAATGATGAGTGAGCATAAGGAGGAACATTCACGCGCATTGTGGTTAGAGATTGATAATCATAGATAATGAGGTC
>JAHFLM010000063.1 GCA_023244865.1 Candidatus Harrisonbacteria bacterium
AAATGGTAAAAAACATTTAGTGATTGAGTCGGTGGATGATGAGGTGTTGCAGATGGCTAAGCAGGCGGGGATTGATGCTGATAATCCTTTTTTTGTAAGAATGGGGGCGGAGCATGCTTCGAGGGAGGCGATTGAGGCTGAGACTGCGGATGTGCCAGTGAAAGACTACTCACATATTCACGATAATGAGATTTCTTTGGATGGAGATGATGTGGACAATAGTGGTGAAGACCAGGATGATGATTTGGGCTCTGATCTTCCTCGTAGTGATGCGGACGATGATTCGGATATTGAAGATGACTCAAGTGAGAATCGGGATGATAGAAGGGGTTTGTCTTATGATGATTTAGATGATCGACCGAAGAAGAAGGGGGCTCATCGATTAGTGAAAGTGGGAGCGGGGGTGCTTGTAGCTGCTTTTGCTTTTGTGGCTTTGTATATTTTACCGGAGGCAAATATTGAAATTAAAACTAAGAAGTTGAGTTTTAATTACGATGATAAGGTGACGGTGGATAAAAACTTAGAAATTTTAAACTTGAAGACGATGAGTATTCCGGGTGAAATTTTGTCTTACAAGCGAAATGCGGAGTTGGCTTTTCCAGCTTCTGATAAAAAGACGATTGCTACTAAGGCACGAGGAAAAATTATTGTTTATAATGCCTATAGTTCGTCGCCGCAATTACTTGTGGCTGGCACGAGATTTCAATCGAGTGACGGAAAGATTTTTAGGTTAGTTGATAATATTACCGTGCCGGGAGCGAAGATTGTAGATGGAAAAGTTTTGGCTTCTAGTATTGAGGCGAAGATTGTCGCTGATAAGGCGGGGGTTGATTATAATATTTTAGCTAAGGGTAAATTGAATATTCCAGGTTTTGCTAAGACGCCAAAGTTCGCAGCCTTTTATGGAGAAATTAAGACGGCTTTGGCTGGTGGGTTTGTGGGGCAGAGGCCTGTGCCAACAGCGAATGATATTACTAAGGCTCGGGAAAAAGCTTTAGCAGACGTGCGCACTAATTTGGAGATGATGGCGAAGAGTGAGGTGGCTAAGGGTTTTAAATTATTAGAGGACGCTTCTCAGTTTAAGGTGATTAAGGAAAGGGTGAGTGATGATGTGGATGAGAGTGGTCAATTTTCAATGTTCATTGATGCTGAGTTGACGGCGGTAGCTTTAAAAGAGGTGGATTTGAAGAGTTTAATGAAAGAGAGGTTGAAGCAAGATTTGGGGGCTACTTATGATATTAAGAGTGATGATTTGAAATATGGTTTGGCATCTCTGGCTTTAGATAAGGGTCGAGTGACTTTAGAAATGGATTATAAGGCGGTGGTGGAACAGCCTGTAGATACGGCTAAATTAGCAGGTGTTTTGAAGGGTAAATCTAATCAGGATTTATGGGCTACAGTTAAGGCTTTACCTGGGTTAGATAAGGCAAATGTCTCTCTTTGGCCGTTTTGGGTAATGAGCGCGCCTTCGAGCTCAGATAAGATTAAAGTGGTTGTTGACTAGCCTCATATTCCTGTGCTATCATTCGACACTGAAATAAATATTAATGAGTAAAGATTCTGCTATACAGGTTCAAGGGGGGGTTTTAGAAAACCTACCGGGTACCAAATTTAAGGTAAAGCTAAACGATGGAAGAGAGGTCTTGGCCCATCTTTCAGGTAAGATGCGGATGCATTACATTAAGATTTTACCGGGTGATAAGGTAACTTTAGAGATGACTCCTTACGACGACAAGCATGGTAGGATAGTTAGAAGAATGTAAAAAAATGCAAGTAAAAGCTTCAGTAAAAAAAAGGTGTTTAAATTGTAAGACAGTAAGGCGTCGAGGTAGAGTGCATGTGATTTGCAAAAATCCAAAGCACAAACAACGTCAGGGTTAATTTTATTTAATTTTATGAGATTAATGGGTATAAATATTCCTGATGCTAAAAGAGTAGAGGCTTCATTGCCTTATCTTTATGGTATCGGGCCAAAGCGATCAAAGGAGATTTTGAAAGCAACTAAGATTAGTCCAGATAAGCGAGCTAAAGATTTAACTTCAGCTGAGCTAAACTCGATTAAAGATTTTATTGAAAAGCATTACAAGGTAGAAGGTGAACTTCGAAATGTGATTAAGCAAAATATTGCTTTATTAAAAGATATTATGGCTTATCGTGGTATTAGACACATGAAGAAATTGCCGGTCAGAGGTCAAAGAACTAAAACCAATTCTAGAACCGTGAGAGGTAACGTAAGAAAGACGGCTGGTAGTGGTAAGAGAAAGGTGGATCTTAAGTAAAAATATGGGTAAAAAGAAAGTAGCAACTGAAACAACTGAAGAGGCTTTGAAGGCTTCTCAAAAAACTGAAAAGGCGGAGTTAAAAGCTTCGACTTCTGGATCCGCATCGAAGAGAATCGAAAGCGGTCGAGTTTATATTAAGTCTTCTTATAACAACACTGTTATAACAGTCACAGACGCTAAGGGCGATGTGATTGCTTGGGGTACTTCTGGTTCCCTCGGTTTTAGCGGTCCAAAGAAGGCAACTCCTTTTGCTGCTTCTAAGGTGGTGGGAGCGATTGCTGAAAAGTTGAAGAAATCTGGCCCAGTGGATGTCCATGTTTACGTAGACGGCGTGGGTGGTGGCCGAGATTCGGCTTTGCGCTCTCTTTTGAATCATGGCTTTAACGTCTTATCGATTAGAGATATCACCCCGATTCCTCACAATGGTCCTAAGCCCTGTAAGGTAAGAAGAATTTAAAATATGTTTAATACTAAAGAAAAAAAAGAAAGAGCTTTGGGAGTGAGGTTGATGCTTAAGCCTTTTAGGTCTGCTTCAGGTAAGTCTGCGATGGCTAGACGTCCATATCCTCCTGGTCAGCATGGTAAAAATAGACGATCGGCTTTATCTGAAGTAGGTACTCAGCTTAAGGAAAAGCAAAAGATTCGTTTTAGTTACGGTGTGTCCGAAGCTGCTTTGAAAGCTTTATTTAAGAAAGCTGTAAGAAACACTGGCGTGACTGGTCAGGTGGTGGTTTCTTTGCTTGAAAGACGTTTGGATAATGTGGTGTTTAGATTGGGTTTTGCTCCGTCTCGATCGGTTGCAAGACAGCTCGTGAATCATGGTCACATCATGGTGAATGGTAAAAAGACGAATATTCCTTCATATGATGTTAAAATGAAGAATGTTATCTCAATTAGGCCAGAATCTAAGGGGCACGCTTTGTTTAAAGATTTAGCTGAAAATTTGAAGAGAATGAATGTGCCGGTGTGGTTGAGGCTAGATTTAGAAAAAATTCAGGGTGAGATAGTGGGTACACCTAAAGATGTGGAAACGCCTTTTGATGTTAACTTAGTCGTTGATTATTATTCAAAATAAATTATGCAATACGCTTATTTAAGTGAATCGGTAAAAGTAAAAAAGGTCTCTGAAACAGCCACTTTAGGCATGTTTGA
>JAHFLM010000064.1 GCA_023244865.1 Candidatus Harrisonbacteria bacterium
GACAACACCTTCAAATCGTCCACAAAGATTACTAAAAGTTTCGAATAGTGCTTTGGCCGAATTAGATTGAGTTTGACCTCAGTCATAATTCCCAGGGTGCCCTGCGCCCCCACAAAAATCTTCGTTAAATCAAACACCTCATTTTTCCAAACATTCCAAATCGCATACCCCGCCGAATTTTTACTTACCGTCGGTCTCTCCTTTTCAATCAAATCAATATTATCACTCACGAGCTCAAACATCTTCCGATAAACCTCACCTTCAAAATTTTGCAGCGCCATCTTTTGCTTTAGTTGCTTATGATTGAGTGGTTCAAACACATATTCATTCCCATCCTGCAAAACCATCTTCATCCCCGTTACATATTTTTCGGTTTTACCATAAGCTAAAGTTTTCTCTCCACCAGAATTATTCGACACCATCCCCCCGATTGCGCATAGTTCTCGAGAAGCCGGATAACTCGGCAAAAATAACCCCTTCTTCAGGGTCTGTTTTTCAAAATCTCGGTAATAAACTCCGGGCTCGGTAATTGCATGTCCATGCCCCACCTCTTTTACTTTATTAAAATATTTTGTGAAGTCTAAAATGATCGAGTGATTCAAGGGCCCTCCCGTCATATCTGTCCCCGCCGCTCGAGCCGTCAAGCTTAATTTCTGATCCTTATGCTCATTCACAAACCACACCAACTTTTGAATGTCAGAAACATTTTTCGGTTGCACCACCACCTGCGGCGTAATTTTAAAAATTGAAGCGTCAGTTGAAAATTTATCCAAAATTATAGGGCTGTCTAAAACATCCCCGCTAATAATTTTCTTTAAATCCTGTTTCAAGTCCGCTTTCTTCACCTTTTAATTTTACCCCGTTAGATAAATTATATCTAACAGCATCTATCCTATTATATTTATCCTAGTTAAATATTTTATCAGTCAGCGATCAGGGGCTATCTAACGGGGTAAACCATAAACAAAAACACCCCATGTTTTCACAGAGGGTGTTTTCTAATTGCGTAAAGGTTTAATCCGTTAGAGATTATCTAACTGATTCTTATTGACCTTCAGCAGGAGCTGCAGCCTCATCGGCGGCAGGGTTAGTTAGAGAGGCATCAGCTGTTGGGTTAGTATCCGCTGCTGGGGCTACTTCTTCTGTGCCTGTTCCGCTGAACATCCAGTAACCACCTAATACCACTACTAAAACGACTATAATCCAAATCCAAACTTTCATATTGTTTTAATTTTGAGATAGAAAAAAATAAAACGACCTTTCGTCTACTAAATTATATTCTATAAGACAGGATAAATGTCGTCAATCCGTTGCCAAGCACTATATTTTAGGGTGAGATATTTCTTATTATGAAGTACGTGGCCATAAGAATCATTATAAGCTGTAATCTTCTCGGCCAAACTTTTTTTGAACAACATTGCTTGTGATTAAAAAAGTTATATAAGGCATAAATTAGTAAGGGAATACTAATTGCTCCTAAAACTAAATCTCGAGCCCAAGGCGGACAAGCCTCACTTAAATTTATTCCCAATAAATAACAGAGCAGGGGAATGACGCAGCAAGGATGAAAGGCGGTCATAATTAAAACACCGTAATGGAGCGCGTTACTCAATCGGCTATTTTTCATCTCTTTCTCCTCTAGAGGGGGATGAGCTGTCAAAAATCTAAATCTACTCTACCACCCCTTTTTGACAAATGCAACTAAGTTGCATTATAATTAAAATATGGACGAGTTGAAGCAGCTACTAAAAATTAATAAATTAAAGGCCACCCCTATTCGTTTGGCTATTTTAGATTTCATTAAAAACTCCAGCACCCCACTTAATGAACTGGATTTAAGAAGTTTGTTAAATAAATCTTTCAAGAACAAAATGACCAAGTCCACACTCTATCGAGAGTTTAAAACTTTGAGTCAGCTTAGCTTGATTAAGGAGTTGGTCTTTAAAGACGGCATTAGGCGTTATGAATTTGGTAATCATCATTGCCATCATTTGATTTGTTCCAACTGTTCGACCGTCACCCACTTAGTTTTAGAAAAAGACTTAGAAAAATTAGAGGCTAAAATTAAGCGGAATACTAACTTCAAAATCTCATTCCACACCCTGGAATTTTATGGCCTTTGCCCCTCTTGTTCACTTTAAACTTTTTATCTAAAATACCTTCTATGAATTACAAGGAATTATTTTATGCGCTTGGCACCCTAGCCGTTTCGATTGTGCTAGTGGCTGGCCTATTCTTTTTAGCTCATCCAGTTAAAAAATCTCCGCTTGATGAGTCCACCAAAAAGACCGACGAGGAAATAGCTAAGGAAAAAATTACCAAAAAAGACGACATAGAAAAAACCGACAAAACTATGAATAAAAATCAAATCGCTACATGGATCACTAACAAGGGCACCTTCAAGATCGAACTTTTCGAAGATCAAATGCCTATCACAACCGCCAACTTTATTAAGCTCGCTAAGTCCAGCTTCTATAACGACACTAAGTTTCACCGAGTCATCGATGGCTTTATGGTTCAGGGTGGTGACCCAAACTCTAAATCAGCCAACGAAAGCACTTATGGCACAGGCGGCCCTGGCTACACTATTAAAGACGAGTTCGTGAAAGGCCTCTCTAATGTGCGGGGGACGATCGCGATGGCCAACACCGGTCAGCCCAATTCTGGCGGTTCCCAGTTCTTTATTAACCTTGTGGATAACGTGGGGCTGGACTTCGATAAGCCTCCTATGGAAAGTTCCCACCCAGTTTTCGGTAAAGTTATTTCCGGCATGGAGGTGGTAGATGCTATCAGCAAGATCAAAACCAAGCCCGGTGACGTCCCAGTTGACCCTGTAATCATCCAATCGATTACCATTAACTAATAAATCAATAAACAAAAAATCCCCCATTTCAAGCTAGGGGATTTTTTGTTTATTTAAAAAGGTTAAAAGGGGAAATTACTCCATTTTATCCCAGTAAAGCTCTAGTAAAGCAGAAATACCCACTAGAACGTAAATTACCTTAACTAGCATTGAATCCGCGCCGCCAAGCCACATGGCAATATCCCAACCTAGGACGACGAGGAGCCAGTTAATACCACCGATCATGAGAAGGGTGTATGTAATTGGACGAAGGCTCTTCATGTTATCAATATTTTTGAAAGATTAATCAACACGACCTTTCCCAATCATTATAGCATATTCACCTTCTAATTTGGAGGATTAGCAGCAGTCCTTGCACATCTTTTTGTGACTCCAAACCTCGTACAAAGCTGAAAGACCTACTAAGACGTAGATTGTCTTTACGAGCATCGAGTCAGCACCACCGAGCCACATCGCAATATCCCAACCCAAAACTACTAATAGCCAGTTAAGACCACCAATAATAAGGAGGATATAAGTTACAATGTGTAATTTCATATTAT
>JAHFLM010000021.1:0-4253 GCA_023244865.1 Candidatus Harrisonbacteria bacterium
TAATTTCGACGATGTGCAGACGTCTACACACATATGCTAATTTCGACGATGTGCAGACGTCTACACACATATGCTAATTTCGACGATGTGCAGACGTCTACACACATATGCTAATTTCGATTTAATATAAAAACACATATTTAAATAAAGTCAATAAAAACAAAGATCCTTAATTGACATATTTTAAATTTATTTTAATATACGGAATAGATTGCCACGAGCTAGTTCTCGGAATTAGCTCTCGCAATGACGAACTTTATGGATCATCTAGATGTCGGTCGGGTAGGGGAGTCGCTTGCTCAAAAAATCTTAAAATCTCAAAAGTTTAAAATCATCGAAACGAACTTTCGGATGACTTTTGGGGAGATTGATATTATCGCTAAAGATCCTAAAAACACCCTGCGATTTATCGAGGTAAAAACTCTGAAGGTGGGGGTTATGGGAGCGGATATCACTCCAGAAAATAACTTAACGAGATCTAAGCTTTTTAAGCTTCAAAAAATCTGCCAATTTTACGCCAATAAATATCCAGACTCAGTTGATGAAAATGTCGGCTGGCAGATCGACTTAATTGCTCTCGAAATCGACGACAGGGGAGAGCTAATTAATTCCCGGTTTTACGAAAACATATTCTAACTCTTAAACCGATAACTGAAAGCTTCCATCACGCAACCTTCGTCTACCAAATCTTTTTTCTCTAGGTCGGCGATCGTCTGGGCAATTTTTAAAATTTTAAAAAAACCACGAGCCGAAACCGTCGCATTGTCGGCTAAATTTTCCATGACTCTTTCCGCTTCTGGATCTAGCTTAATTATTTTTTTACAGTCTTTAGAATTTATTTCGGAATTATATTTATAACTTACACCTAATTTTTCAAATCTATTTTTCTGTCTCAGGGCGGTTTCCGAAATTAAATCAATCACATTTTTATTTTTTATTTCTCGATCAACTTCGTCATCTTTTTTATAGAGCTCACTCACTTCGGCTCGCGGCACATTAATTTGTAAATCGATGCGGTCGAGTAGGGGACCAGAAACTTTTTTCTGATATTGATTCACTTGGTGAGCAGTGCAGACACAAGCTTTTTTATTGTCGCCATAAAAGCCGCAAGGGCATGGGTTCATAGCCGTCACTAAAATAAAATCAGCGGGGAATTGCACGTTAGTTTTTGCTCTGGAAACGATCACTCTTTTTTCTTCGAGTGGTTGCCTCAAAGCTTCGAGAGCGTCTCGTTTAAACTCCGGTAACTCGTCTAAAAATAAAACCCCTCTGTGAGCTAGGCTGATCTCGCCTGGCTTCGGGTTACTGCCACCACCAATTAAAGCGGGGAGTGATGAGCTGTGATGTGGCGAACGAAATGGTCTGTCGGTTTCGATACCCTTACTTAACATGTTTGCCGCGCTATAAATCTCGGCCACCTCGATCACTTCTTCTAAATTAAGCGCCGGCAAAATGCTTTTCAAAGCTCGAGCCAGCATCGACTTACCAGCGCCCGGTGTCCCTGCAAATAAAATATTATGTCGCCCGGCCGCTGCAATCACCAAGGCTCTCTTCGCCATCATCTGACCCTTAATGTCGCTCAATAAAATTTCCTCATTAGTATTTTTATTTTTCACTAAGCTACTCACTTCGGTTTTTGGTTGAGGTGAGAGGGGAGTTTTATTTTCCAAATGAAGTGTTAATTCTTTTAAGCCGCTCACCGGATAAATTTTTATACCCGTAACCAGCGCCGCCTCCGCCGCATTTTTCTCCGGCACAAAAATTTCTTCAAAGCCTAATTCTTTTGCGAGCTTTGTAATCGTCAAAGTTCCTAAGATCGGTCTAAGTGACCCATCAAGCGCGAGCTCTCCTAAAAACATTTTATTTTTCGTTTCAAATTCTGGAATTTGTTTCGTTGAAAGTAAATAACCAATCGCAATCGCTAAATCATATTGCGAGCCAGTCTTATGTAAATCCGCTGGTGCTAAATTAACAATGATTCGTCGATTTTCTTGGTTCGGTGGCCGGGCTCCAATATTTTTAATTGCCGCCGACACTCTCTCTCGAGCTTCAGATAATGCCTTGTCCGCAAGTCCTACAATATTAAAAGCATGCAATCCCGAATGTAGATCGATTTCCACTTCCACGAGCTGCGCTTTCACTCCTTCTAATTCCGCCGAATAGACTCGGGAAAGGTTTTTCATAATGGCGATAATATATCACTTTATAAAAAATCTTTAAATTATCGACATTTTTTACCCCCTGTTTTGTCCTATGTGGATAGCCTGTGGATTACTGATAAAAGCTAATAATAAAAAAAGACGATTTCTCGTCTTTTATTTCCTTAGGTATTCATTCCCATGCTTCGGCTGAAGCAAAATGGGTAAACCGTATTTTTGAGTGAGGTCGGGTTTTCATTTCTTATATCTACCTGCCCAGCGGCATTTAGCAGTAGAGTTGGGTAGCTTCCGTGAGCGCTTGATAGTCGACCCGCCTGAGCACAATATGAGTATTTACCCAGAGTGCCATAGTAGGCAGTATAAAACATTAATTCCTCAAGATTCAGAAAGCCGTAATTATTAATTCCCAATGTATCTACCTTTAGACTTCCTTTTGGCGCCTCTCTTCTCCCAATCTTTTTACCTGCATTATCAGGGTGTAAACCCATGGTGTAAGCTGGATCGGGCATATTAATCATCCAATGAGGCATTACTGAAGCCGCTTGGCTAATTGAGATAGCGGTTTCCGGTCGGCAATTAAATTGCACTAGGCTACCCTTTGAGTAACCTCGACCTCTAAAGCTCAACCTTTCCATTGAATCTGGCAAGGAGCTATAAACCGGAGTGATCACTGGACAAATTAAGCCAGCCCCTTTTCGAAACTTATTATGCAGACTCCAGCTTTGAGCTAATATGCTCAAGTCATTTTCTAAGATTTCTACAGCATCACGATGAAAGCCGCATTTTTTTAAGACTTTTAGCATCAAACTCCCAGTTTCTTTAATTTCAGCAGTAGAAACTTTTTTCCCTTTCATCTCCCACCAACCTTTCTAGGTCTAGATTTTTCCTCGCTCAAGAAAATCAGCTCTATCGGCTATAACCATTCTTTGGCATCCAATGCATGATTCAATATGTGTTCTTGCCTCAGCAGTTAAGTCACCAGTTCTAGCAAAGGTAATGCGCTCTTTCATGCCAAAACAATTTTTTCCACCATAACGAAGCGTTAGGCTTTCTTCTATTCTTTTAGTTAATTGAGCTGGTGTTATTCCTAATTCTTCTGCATGCATTTCGTGGGAATCTCTTAGGTTTAAACCCCTACTTAATTCAGAGAAGTCTGGAGAGGCCTTTGCTCTGAGCGTTATCGTAAACCACTGATTACATCTCCAGCACACTCTAAGGTGACCTAATACTTCTGGATCGAGTGTTCGTTCTTCAATTAAATATGTAACTGCGTCGCTATAATCAATGGGGCAATTCGTTTCATTTTCTAAGAGATCCATTTCAGCTGCTTCAATCATAGATGCGCTTATTCCAGTTCTCTTAGATTCGGTATTAAGACTTCTAATAGACCCAGATCCAAGTGGTTCGAGCACCTCAGCTTCTTCGCGGCTAAGGCCATGCTCTTGCATAGCTTCTAGAATGCATTCTTCGGCAAATTTAGCCAGCCGATCTGCTTTGTAAGTTGCGACATTTGGAAAGCCTAGCTTTTTAGCCTCTTGCCGATCTTCTTCATCCATCCATGTTGTCCATTCAAAATTAGATGGTTGAAAGTAGTAGAAAACCACTCTTCCAAAAATCGTTTGCCAAGCTATTAAAGAAACAGCTTTGCCTATTTCTGGTTTTAGCAGGCCAATATTGATAGCAAAAGTACTCATAGCAGCACCACATCTTTGCGTCCACAGAGATTTTTCTGGCATTTCTCCAGTCCTACGCCATTCTTCCACGCAATCTCTACAGAAATCTTCAAAGTAAAAGCACTTAAGCTTCCGATCCCTGGAGAAATCGTAATCCTCGCGTTCTTCTTTGAATAATCCCTCAACTAGGCATTTCCTTTTTACTGGCACAAACAAGAAAAACACCGAAAGACATATAATTACGATCAAAATATCCATGTCACCCTCCATTTTCTAGAGTCAAAGAACTTCAAAACACGGCTAATTTATATAACAAATATCAAAAAGAGTCAAATAATATTTTATATTGAACTGGATCCCGCATCATTTCCGATTGAGTACAATCGGGTGCGGGATGACAGGCGGGGGCGTGTTAGATCAA
>JAHFLM010000021.1:4263-12718 GCA_023244865.1 Candidatus Harrisonbacteria bacterium
GTTGGTCTGGGTTGCAACCTTCACAGTGCTTAGTTTTTGGATTGTTTTCTAGGTGAGAGAAGGGGATATCTTGGCCGCAGCCGACACATTTCCCATATTCACCGGCTTCTAGCTTGTCTAAGGCCATTTTGACGCTCTCCAGGCGTTCTTTGAGAGGCTCTCTCATCGCCGCATTAGTAAATTCGGCTTCAGCCTCTTCTGTTTCCTCAGCTTGTTCGTCGCCTTCCACGTCATTTCCCATTTCGACAGTCATCGGATTCAAAGCGATATCTTTTTCTAGCTCCACCTTTTCTTTCTCCAAAGTTTCTTTTAAATGTTTTAATTCTTCCGTAGTCATAGGTTGATTTTGAGATTTGAGTAGGAGTTTGTCAATTTTAACGCCCCATTTGTCATCCCGGAGTACTCATCCGGGATCCAGTTCGATAATAAATATTATAGTTTCTTAATGTACTGGATCCCGCATCATTTCCGACCGAGTACAATCGGGTGCGGGATGACGGCGAGGTAGATGAGCCAGAGAGAGGAGGTTGAACGTCGTCGCTCCGCTCCTCCTACGAAACCCACGGTTTCGTATGCTTCCTATACAGAAGGGTATTTATAATACCCTCCCGACCCCACCCAACATTCAATTCCTCTCACTTATAATAGTTTACTTGAGCCAGAGAGAGGAATTGAACCCCCAACCTACGGTTTACAAAACCGTTGCTCTACCATTGAGCTACTCTGGCAAAATATTACGGATAGTCTATCAATTTATTGACTATTTAACAATATAAAAAAGAAAAACCCCCGCTGGCCGGCGGGGGGATGGTTTTTTTGATGTCTTACGATACCGCATGCCCATTTCAGGGTCACGCCAGCAATTCCTGAAGGAGCTGTTACTGTCGCATCACCGCCATCTCATGAGAATGTAGTGAATATTGACAGTAAGGAGAGCCCTGAAAACCACTCAGGGGATCCTTTTTTCTTGCGCCAATCACACTTCCTACTGCGGTTTTTGTATGCGCAGGGTAGGAACGAGGACAGGGTAGCATCAGTTGCAATCACCCTTCTTTCTCTGACTGGCGCTATCTAACACCGAAAAGCAAGATTTTCATGGCGATTTCCGTGAATGGGGGCGGGAAGCAAAAGGCTTTAGTTAACCTCGCTCACCGCCGGACGATGGGATTATCAAAAAACGTAAAGGTATTATAGCATACCTTAATATAAAAAGTCAAGCCCCTTGAATATGCAAATCTGATCAAGGGGCTAAATCTAATAAAACCTAGGTTTTATAGGGGGTTATATAAAATTTTAAATAAAAAAAGACTCCCGCTGGCCGGCGGGAGTCGTGTTTCTTTTTCTCGACATAACTCATTTCAGAGTCTGCCGTCGCACACCGGCGACTACTTCATCATTTCTTGTTGCGCCACGCCCCGAGGGGTGCAGTATAGAGGTAGACAAAGCGAGAGACCACGGAAACTTCGATTAAGGGCCTTTGGAGTCGTAATGCCCGATAGGGCACCGGCAGATTTAACCTACTGCCAGACATCAACTTCTCCATATTCCTTCTCTCGACGTGGTTCATTTTTTTCTGGCGCTAGCTACATCCCCCCTAGAAAATCCTCTAGGTTACCCACGATGGTGTTTCCATGGGTTAGGAATCAGGGTCGGTTAAGTGACTTGTATACAGTCACAGGCCGCCTTTGTTCTAGCCAGCGCTAAGATACCAGGAAAAGAACAATTTTAGTCATTCGGAGCCTCCATTGATGGGTTAGTCCAAAAAAACTTGATTGGGCACAATGCCCTTGAAATTCTTGCTGTTGGCGAGGGCATTGTCATTTTCCGGGGCAGATCCCTTACCTTCGCCAACAGCTTTTTAAAGCACTAAACGAGATTATAGCACGGGTATCTATAAAAAGTCAAGTGGCTATAAAAATCCCATAAAATATAGGTTTTTATGGGTATTGACTTTTATATAATTTATATGGTATAATGATCTTATCCTGATGAGTAACGCTTGCCGGCTTACAGGATGTCCCCATCGGGACTAACGGCGAAGCTGTCTCCCTGAGACAATACCGGTCGCGAGGCTGGTATTTTTTTATCTAACATTGCATTTTTTGAAGGTTTTTCTATGATGAACTCAATTATGAAGATCTATTTTATCGGTATTGGGGGGATTGGTGTGAGCGCTTTAGCGCGGCATTATAGATCAGAAAATCATGAGGTTTTAGGTTCTGATCAGTCTAAATCTTCAATTACGGAAGATTTGGAAAAAGAGGGGATCAAGATTAATTACTCTCAAATCGCTTCAAATATTACAAAAGATTTGGATTTAGTAGTTTATTCTGCTGCTGTAAGGGACTTCAATGAAGAATTGGCGCAAGCTAGAAAGCTTAACTTGAAAGTTTTATCTTATGCCGAAGCACTTGGAGAGCTAACTAAGCAATATGAAACAGTCGCTGTCGCTGGGAGTCATGGTAAATCGACCACTACCGCCTTACTCGCCCTCATTTTAATCAAAGCCGGCCTCGACCCCACAATTATCGTTGGCACGAAGCTCAAGGAGCTTGATGGCAGTAATTACCGTCATGGCAAAAGTCGTTTGCTTTTAATAGAAGCCGACGAGTGGAACCGTTCTTTCCACGCTCATCATCCGCTTTACACTGCTATTACTAACGTGGACGCCGAGCATTTAGACACTTTTCATAATTTAGCCGGTGTTATCGAAGGTTTTAAAACCTATTTCAAAAATATTTCTCCCAAAGGTAGGATTTTTATTAACTACCAAGATCAGAATTCGAAAAAAGCTGCTAAAAATTTTCACAAACAAGTTTCTTACTATAACGATAAAACTAATTTTTGGCAGCTCAAGATTAAGGGTGAATATAATCGAGTGAACGCAGAGGCTGCATGGCAGATTGCGCGCTTTTTAGGTGTGAAAAAATCTGTGGCTCGTGAAGCGATGGGGGAATATGAAGGTGCTTGGCGAAGACAAGAGCGCGTGACGCCTAAAAATCCCGAGCAGTTTAAAAATATTAAAGCCTTCTTTAGCGACTACGCTCACCACCCCACAGAAATTCAAGCTACCGCTTCCGCTCTAAAAGAACTCTACCCTAGCAATCCTTTGGTAATTGTTTTCGAACCCCACCAAGTGGAGCGTTTAAATAACTTATTCACAGCTTTTACACAGTCATTTGATGCCTTCAAAAAAATCTTAATTTTGCCAGCTTATAAGGTTTTAGGCCGAGAAAGTGTCGGTAATTTAACTAGTGAAGATTTAGTGAAAGCCTTAAAAAAAGGGGGCTTAGACGCTGAATACTTGAAAAATTTCGATGAGAGCCTTAAGCTTATCTCTACGACTAACTTAAAAGACCCTGTGGTTTTGTTTGTTGGTGCAGGTACGATTGATAGCGCTATGAGAGAGCATTTTGACTCGCTTCTCTTGAAATAAGCCGATGTGGCTCAGTGGTAGAGCAATTCCTTGGTAAGGAGTAGGTCGCGAGTTCGATTCTCGCCATCGGCTCAGAATAAAAATAGCTGTTTAAACAGCTATTTTTATTTGACGTAAAATTATATTTAGTTTAATATATGGAAAGTTTCCGTACTTTGTCATAAGTCTCAGAGAGACGTCTTTTAAGGGGTTTTGCTCATGTATGAAAGATTTACTGACGCTGCTAGAAAAGCAATACACTTAGCTCACGAAGAGGCCGCTCGTTTAATTCATGATTGCGTTGGCACAGAACATATGCTTTTAGGTCTCGCAAAATCAGATTCAACAGAGTTCATTCAAGTCATTAATTGTTTCGGTTTAGATTCAGCAAGAATTATAACGGAAATCGAAATAATTATTCAGTCTGGCTGCGGCGCTCCAATTGAAGGTACGCTGCCGCACACCCCCCGAGGTAGAAAAGTCATCGAATACGCCATGCAGTCTGCACGAGAGCTCAATCATAACTACGTCGGCACCGGCCATCTTCTACTCGGACTCATGACGGAAGTGGAGGGTGTGGCTGCTCAAGTGTTGATGAATTTAGGCTTGAAGTTTGATGAGGTGCAAGTGGCTGTCGAGATGCTTAGTTGTTTTGATGAACAAGAGAGTCTCTCGCCCGTGCTCGAGCGAATGAAAGCGGTTGTTGGACTTGCTGGTATCTCAGATATTAAATTCTTCTTCTTCTTCAAGATGCTTTGGGCGGCTAGCACTTACTCGATGCAAGATTTTTTTTCTCTGGCTAAGTATCGTGCAGCTTTAATTCAATCACTTCCAAAAGAAGTTTCTCCCGAAGTTTCGGCTGAAGCCTCAGAATAAGTTACCGAAGAACGTTTTTTAAAACCGGGTTTATCCCGGTTTTTTCATTTGTCATTTCACCTGCGTGATATCTCTTGGACTAAATAAGCTAATCGTCCATTCAAACATAATCCTGAAGCGTTTTTTCCACGAGTTAAATTTAAATAAATAAATCGTGCGCCAGATAAACCAAGCGAGAAAGCCAGTAACAGTAATCCCAGAAATCTGCCCCACCGCTTTAAACTTTCCTAAAGACACTAAAAGCCCCTTACTTTGATAATTAAAATCTCGCAAAGGTTTCTTATTAATTAACGCCAAAATATTATTAGCCACCACCGGTGCCTCGGCGACCGCGACTTGCGCCAGCATCGGCAGAGGATTAGTAAGTTTAGAAATATTTCCCATATCTCCCATTGCAAAAATATTTTCATAACCTAACACCTGCAATTTTTCGTTGGTTAAAACTCTTTGTCCGTTTTTAGTATTTGGCATTACCCCAGCCGTCCACACAATTAAATCAGCTCGAATCTCTTCGTCCTCACGATTAAAAATTTTCCCCTTTTCTACCTTACTTACATAAAAATTATTTAAAATTCCAATGCGCTTTTTTTCTAAAACCCTCCTCGCTTCGTCTCGTAAACTTTTTGGAAATTGCACCAAAAGTTCATCTGCCGAATTAATTAAATAAATTTTCGTTCGCAAGCTAGACCTCTTAGATTTTTTATAGTCATTTTCTATTTCGCTGACAAAATCATCGAGTTCAGCCGCAAGCTCCACCCCAGTTGGTCCGCCGCCAATAATCACCAAGTTTAAAAGTTTTTCTTTCCGATTGAGCGCCTCGGTCAATTCCCTTTCATAAATCTCAATCACCTTTTTCCGAATTTCAATTGCGTCTTCCAAAGATTTCAAACCAATTGTATTTTCTAAAACCCCTGGCAAACCAAAGTCATTCATCTTGGCCCCAGTGGCGATTACTAGGTAATCAAACTTAATCTGTTCAGCATCTAATATCACAAAGCCGTCATCTTTATTTATTTCACTCACCCTGCCGATTTTAATCTTCACCCCACCCTTTCGAAAGATTTCGCGTAGCGGTTCGGTGACCGAAGTGGGGGACAGGCTCCCAGTGGCCACTTCGTGCAAAAGTGGCGTAAAAAGAAAGTAATTTCGCTCGCTAATTAAAATTATTTCGAGGTTTCTGCTGGCATGTCGGGCTAAGTGTTTCGCTGTGTAAACCCCTCCAAACCCCCCACCAATAATGACAATCCGTTTCTTCATTTTACCCCGTTAGATAATTCTTTAATTTCGATTTTTATTAGTTAATCTTGTGCAAGTATAACATCACCAAGTCTTTTAAATTCTAACATCTTATATCTAATGGGGTGAATTATAGCCTACCTTAAAATCCTTTGGGGTGCGGGGTTGACCCCATTAGATAATTACCCCATCTAACGGGGTTGATTTATTATCTAAAAAGTTGTAGAATGATAAAACTTTAATTAAATAATCATGGCCAAATCAAAATATTCTGAAAATTTAATCCGTTTGCGCTGCACCATTTGTAAGCGTTATAACTACTACACTAGGAAGAATAAAAAGACGGTTGAGCGCAAGCTTGAGCTATCTAAGTTCTGTAAGTGGTGCAAACACCACACTTCTCACAAGGAAGCTAAGAAGTAGGATTAATTTTAAAAGCCCCGGTATTATCCCGGGGCTTTTAAAATCTAGGGCTTTATTGTATTAATTAGATTAGTTGTTTCAAATCACTCAAGTATTTAAAGGGGCTAGCTCATGGAAACTCTTGTCGGTAACGATATGACAATTACTGAAAAGATTCTTATGCTCGCGACTTTTCTTGGGTTTATGTTTACCATTTTCGGCTATGCCGGTTGGCTAGGTAAGTATTCTAAAAGATTTGGCTTTTTAGCCCTAATAATCTTATTTACTTCTTATATTAGTGGATCGCTTTTGATTCAAGAAAATAACAAGTTGCGTCATAAGTCTCATTCCGTTAAGTCTGGAGTATTATTAAAAGTCTGGACAAAAAATTACGGCTCAGAAACTAACCGCGACATCCATTACTTTGTCAGAATTCAGGGTAGTATTGATGATGAATGGGTTAATAGGGACTTAGAAGTTAGTAAAACTAGCTTTGAAAAATTTTCTATTGGCACTCCAGTGGAGATTGTCTTTCCTGAAAAATACTATTCACTTATCGAAATCGAGCCTTGAATGGCGACCCTTTAATGAAAAACCCCGCATATAGCGGGGTTTAAAATTTATTTTATAAAATTGGCTTAAGTTTTCTCCATGTTTCAAATACCAGTTGCTTATCGAGTACCTGATCCATCTTTCGCCAATCGCCGCGTTCTGGTACGCCCATCGTGTCGGCGAGCACAAGTCTCAGGTATTGTGGCCACTTAAAGATGTGAAAAATAAACATCTCACCCGAAGCGTTTTCGTAATAAAGGTACGGACCCTCTCTTTGGAAAGTTTCTTGGAGAGATTCAAAAGAACTAATCTTCTGATAATCGGGGAAATCACTTTCAATTTTTGAAAAAAGATCGGTGTTTGTCGGCACCGCATGAATATGGGCGTGCTTTACGGTTTGCCCAACAATGCCATGTTCAAAAAAGATTGGCCTTTGTCCATAAGTTTGAAGCAGAGCATCTGTTATTTTAGCTTTAACCTGAGTAAATTCTTCTATTTCGCTCGTAGTTAATTCCCCAAAACAAATCGTGTGCCGCTTTGGCACAATCAAAAGATATCCTTCAGTCACCTGACCCTTAGTCGGAAAAACTAAAAAATTCGCGCTTTCAAAGATCAAGTTGTCCTCAAAAGCACGTCTGTCACAAAACGGACATAAAATGCTCATGAGGATCTCCTTTATTGAGTTGCTACTGCCAATCTAGCATTAGCAGTTATTTCGTCAATATTAATCTAGATTTATCATCTTTTTAATGATAAGATTTATTTTCAAAGGGGGTGTAGTGTTAACGGCTAGCACATTTGTCTCCAAAACAAAGAGTCAGGGTTCGAATCCTTGCACCCCCGCCTACGCCAAAGCTCCGGCGGGCAGGCCCGCAGCATAAAATATAGCATTGTGTAATTCCTTAAAGACTCTCATTATATAGCTAGTATGAAAGTTTTTATCGGGATAATTATTTTAATAGGAATTCTTGGTTTTTCTGGATATTATTTTTGGCTAAATCAAGCCGGTGGAATAGTGGGTCAAATCAAAGGATGGAAGTCATATACGAATGTGGCTTATGGATTTGAGTTTCAATATCCAGATAATTACGAACTAAAAGAAGAGAAGGATGACGTTCGTTCTATTTTTTATGTTTCAAATTTTACATACGATATTTCAAAAAATAGTTTTAGAGAACTAAAGAATGACGAAATGGTATTTAGGGTAGTAGTAGAGGAAAATAACACTAAAACAGGTTATCCATATGTGAAAAGGGCTTTTGAATCGGAAATGAAAAACACCACTCTCAGTGGGATTCCAGCGAGAAAGAGGGCTTTTGAGGAAGGGGATGGCGGGCCTGGGACTGGTATAAAAGACGCGCTTTCGATCTTAACTTTTTATCAAGATAAGAGTTATTACCTAGAAGTTCGTCCTTACAATGAAGCTTCTGTTAAATTATTTGAAGAGATTGTCCCAACATTTAGGTTTACAAGGTAGTAAATTTTACATATTTACAATTAATGCTATTCTTTTAAATCGTTCTTAGGCAATTAAATAAGGGGATAAGCTCATGAAGCTTCGTGGAATTAAGTTTAGGAATGTTCTTAGCGCCTCAGGGGTGCAAGGTTTTTTTGGAGAAGGCTATTGGTTTCATAAGGTTTGGCATCCTTTCGGTTTAGATTTCACTGGCGCGACCCTTGTTTCTAAAACAGCCACACTATTATCGCGCGAAGGTAATATGCCGCTCACGAGGCATCACACTCCTAAGCACTTCTTTCCTGACTGCGTAAGGGTAAAGCCATTTCGGCAATTGGTGCTGAACTCCGTTGGCTTGAGTAACCCCGGTCTTGGCGCCTTGCTTGGCACAGGTAAGTGGCAGAAGCACCCCGAACCGTTTTTAATTTCGATTATGTCCCTTGCGGATACACCGAAGCGAAGACTTGAAGAGCTTCGTATCATGGTTGAGATGCTTGGATTTTGCAAAGATAGCTTCA
>JAHFLM010000022.1 GCA_023244865.1 Candidatus Harrisonbacteria bacterium
AATGCTTTGAGGAGAGTTTTATTATCTTCTTTGCCAGGTGCCGCCGTGACCCAGATTAAGATTAAGGGTGCGAATCATGAATTTTCTACCTTACCTAACGTTATGGAAGATGTGGTGGAGATCATGTTGAATTTTAAAAAGATTAGATTTGCGATTCACTCTGATGAACCTCAAGTATTGTCTTTGAAAGTGAAGGGGGAGAAGGTGGTGACTTCGTCTGATATTAAATTAAATGCTCAGGTAGACTTGATTAGCCCTGATGTGCACATCGCTACTTTGAGCTCGAAGGGAGCCGAACTTGATATTGAAGTGACGGTAGAAAAGGGTTTGGGTTATGTGCCGGTTGAGGCGCAGAAGCATGAAAGATTGCCGATTGGCGTGATTGTGCTTGACGCTGCTTTTTCTCCTGTGGTAAAAGTAAACTTCACCGTGGATAACATGCGTGTGGGTGATAAGACCGATTACAACAGCTTAAAGCTTGAAATTGAGACTGATGGTTCTTTAACTCCATCTGCCGCTTTGAGAAAAGCGTGCAATATTTTACAGGATCACTTCTCAGTTATTTCTCAGGTGGAAGTGGGTGGTAAAGACAAAGAAGAAGAAAAATAAATCCTGTTAAATATTAAAATTTATAAAGTAATTATTTAAACAGGATAAAATTATATATGGCAGTAGTAACAAGAAAATTTCATAGAAAGGTAGGTCAGAGGCGAACTTTTTTTAGATCGCTGGCTTATAATTTGATTATGAAGGGTGGGATTCAAACCACCGTCGCTCGAGCGAAATCGATTAGACCGATGGTGGAGCGAATGCTTACTATTGCTAAGAAAAATCGTTTGGCTGATTTAAGATTATTGATTGCAAAGCTTGATAATAAAGAGCCGGCGATGAAGCTTTTTTATGAATTAGCTCCAAAGTACAAAGAAAGAAAGGGTGGTTATTTGAGAGTCTTGAAGATCGATGGCAGCAGAAGGCGCGATGGAGCTCAAATGGCTAAGATTGAATTTGTTTAAAAATATGCAATACGTATTAGACGCGAAAAATCAAAAATTAGGGAGATTGGCTTCGGAAGTGGCGATGATCTTACAAGATAAAAAGAAGCCAACTTTTGATCCAAAAGAAATTGGGATCGATACCGTGGTGGTGAAGAACTTAAAGGCGATTGAAATGACTGGTAATAAAAAGAGAGATAAAATTTATTACCATCACACCGGCTATATCGGTCACTTGCGAGAAGAAAGCTTTGAAAGCTTATTTAAGAGAATTCCAGAAAGAGTGCTTAAATTGGCGGTATGGAATATGTTACCAAAGAATTCTTTGCGATCAAGTCGGATTAAGCGTTTAAAAATTGAATTATAATTATGGCAGTAGCAACTAAAACAACAACGAAAGCTAGATATATTGAGGCGGTTGGTCGCAGAAAGACGGCGATTGCGCGCGTGCGACTTTTTGAAAATCAAAAAGGCATGACGGTAAACGGATTGCTTTTAGCTGATTATTTTAAAACTACAACTCAGAAGACGAATGCTAACGGCGCCTTTACTTTAATGGGTTTGGAAGCGGACTATGGTGGTACTGCTAAAGTTTTGGGTGGTGGCTTGAATGCTCAATCAGAAGCTTTAAGGCATGCGGTCTCAAGAGCTTTAATTAAAATTAATATTGAGTGGAGAAAGAAATTGAAGCGAGCTGGTTATTTGAAGCGTGATCCGAGGGCTGTAGAAAGAAAGAAATACGGCTTGAAGAAAGCGAGAAAGTCTCCACAATGGAGCAAGCGTTAGAAAAGAAACAAAAAACCGCCTAGGCGGTTTTTTGTTTCAAACTATGTTATCTATATCAATATGAATCAAAAATATTACTCATCTCTAAGTGCGAAGGATAAGCAAAATTTAGGTTTGTTGGTTTTGGGAATACTGAGTTTGATTATTTTAATTTTCTGGGTAGGGATATTTAGTCAATGGGATTTAAAGTTTTGGTGGTTTGATGTGGTGCTTCATCTTTTGGGTGGAGCTTTTTGTTTGGCATTTTTTGAATATTTTTTTACCCTGAGCGAGGCCGAAGGGTTTGGTTCCAAGATCGTGATTTTGGGAAATGGTGGTTTTTTAGTAAGATTAATAGTAGGCCTAGGTTTTGCGGCACTTGTGGGTGTGGTTTGGGAGTGGTTTGAATTTGCCTTAGATTTTTTGAATCGAGGAAATTTATTACAACCAAGTTTAACTGATACCATGCAGGATCTACTAAATGATTTACTAGGCGCCTGTTTTATTTATATATGGATTTTCAAGCTCAAGAAAAAGCGACCGCCGGAATTTTTAAATTCCTAGCCTCTTCGATTACGATTGGGGTGATTAGTTTGCTTTTGGCGGTGACGATTAACCCCATTGAGTTTGTGCGATTTCAGAGAGATCGTCAGAGAACGAGGGATTTGAAAAGTTTAAGTGATTTGATTTTGAAAGTAGAGGAGGCGGTGCCACGGGCGATTAAAAGTGTTGGTAATTTTGTTTATTTGTCTTTGCCGGATAACGATCCAAATTGTAGTTCTTGGTCCAACAAGGGGTTGCCACCGATTCCTAATGGATATGTTTACCGTTGTGTGAATGATGTTAATTTAACGCGGACCGACGGTTATGGTTGGCTACCAATTGATTTTAAAGAATTACCTGGTATTAGTTTGAGTAAGCTGCCGCTTGATCCTCGGAATGGAACGGTGGGTTACGATTCTGAGAAGGAAAAGGATGTATTGTATTTTTATCAGTATGTGGCTGGGAGCCCGATCCTTTCTTATAGTAGTTCCGAGAGCGATTCTTATAATAATAAAAGAGTGCCTTTGGATAGATCTGGGGTTGAAAGAAGCGGTGGCTTTGTGTCTATTTCTGGTAGCTTGCCTGGTTCTAACGGAGAGGTTTTCTTAGCTAATGAAACCGAGGAGGGTTTACTGGCTGATGTTCGTGAGATTTATGAGGTTAGTAGGTTGGCAATAAAAGAAGCTTTGGCCTCTACCTCTGATTCTGATAATGCGGTGGATGCTTTGGTGAGTGCTAGTTTGGAAAATGTTAAGGAGAGTATTGAGAGTTCTGGTGGGGAGGTGTCCTTGGTAAGTATTCCTAGTGTTAATTCGTTTATTTCTTTTGTTGGAAATGTAATTGATAATGTTAGCGGTTCAAGCGGTACTTCTTCTTCTATTTCGCAAAATAATTCTGATAGTGAGGAATTTTCAAATACTTCTAGTAATTCTAGTGAGACTACTAATAATCAGGAAGCGCCAGATACTCAATCTTTCGAAACTAATTCGGAAGAGCAAAATATTTCTAATGATCCGGCTAATACCACTTCCGGAAGTAGTGATAATGATAAGATTTGTTTGAATCTTGGGGGGACGCCGAGTGGAAGTGGTGTTAGTTTTAGATGTTCGATTATTGATAATAAGGCGCCCGATTCAAATCAGAATGATTTTGGGAGCGTGCTGCCAAAATACGTTTTAATTCCTCGAGATTACAAATTTTATAAGCAAGATTTTACCTCGATGACGGGCGGTCAGAATGATACTTTGAATTGGAGTGGGCTTAGTAAGCCTACCAAGATTAACGTGATTCATGGAGTGGTTAACGAAGGCTTTGTGGATGTGCCAGCTAGAGCTTTGAGTTTTAAATTGCAGCAGGCTCCTTTGGTTAATAGTTTAAGTTGTAATAACTTAGAGAGTTGGAGCGATGTGACCACCGCTTCTCGTCCGCTAGCTTACGATACTCTGAGTAATTTTATCGACGATAGTCCTATTGTTGGAACGACTGACAGCTTGAAGATGGGAGTCGATGAAGTATTACAGACTTGGCAGAATCAAGGAGGTTTGGTAAATAGTAAAGAAATAAAGAAGGGTGATGCTGGAGTTTTCGGTTTTAACTTAAGAGTAAGTGACGCGACGCCAACAGGGATTGATTGTTTGAGGATGGTTTTTGCTGATGGGAGTTTACTCTATTATTATTCACCGGTTTTACCTCAAATAATTTTTTCGAACGATGTTTCTAATCAAGATGACCCTGCTTGGATAGCCGAATATTACTCAGCTCCTACAACTCAAAATTCTACACTGGTAAATCCGATGGATATGTACAATCAATATTGCGTTAATCAGCCAGATCACACATTGATTATGGCAGGAGCTTTTGAATGTATTAATGGTTCTCCTACTCCTATTCAATCTCAAAATAATAATTCTAATACCGCTAATCCTTATAATGTATATTGCATGGGCATGCCAAATGGACCATCTCCAATGATGCCTAGTGTTAATTGTATTAATGGCGAAGGTTTTCTTAACACCTCTGCAAGTGTTGCTAATAATGCGAATACATTAGCTAGTGCTCAATTTGATAAAAAGCGATGGAAGAAGTTTTTTGCTAGTGTTTACGACGTATTTTCGACTTTTTATTTTTTCTCTAGATAGAAAAATTACCCTGAGCGTAGTCGAATGGGTTACCCCATTTGAAATAAAGCTTCGACTTATATAAGATTAGGGCAATTATGAAATTCCTAATCCGAGGAGGTAAGAAGCTTTTGGGTGGGGTGGTCGTGCCTGGAGCTAAGAATGCGGCCACTAAAATGATGGTGGCTTCGTTATTGACTGCTGAGCCGGTAGTGTTAAAAAATTTTCCGCGGATTGGGGATACAGAAATCACTCAAGAGCTATGTGAACTTTTGGGGGCTAAGGTAGATTTTTTGGAAAAAAATATTTGTCAGCTTCAGACTTTAGAAATTAAGAATCATCAGGCTTTAACTTTATCTCGAAAAAATCGAATTCCGATTTTAGCGCTTGGGCCTTTGCTTTCTCGAGTGGGTCGAGCGGAGGTGCCGGCTTTAGGTGGCGATAAGATTGGTCATCGACCAGTGGATTTGCACGTGAGAGCCTTAACATTAATGGGAGCGGAGATTGAGGTGACCGAAAATAGTTATCGAGCGACAGCGCCCAATGGTTTACGCGGGGCGAATATTAAATTAGATTTTCCGTCGGTGGGAGCAACTGAGAATATTATTTTGGCGGCAGTGTTGGCTAAAGGAACAACGGTGATTAGTAATGCTGCGGTGGAGCCGGAGATTTTGGACTTAATTAAGCTGTTGCAAAAAATGGGGGCGATTATTGAGCTCGGAGCAGATAGGGTGATTACGATTTGCGGCGTGTTGAAGTTGCATGGTGCTACTCATACGATTTTGCCTGATAGAAATGAGGTCGTGTCTTTTGCGTGTTTGGCGGTGGCGACAGATGGGAAGATTTTTGTGAGGGGGGCGAAGCAAGATGATCTCATTACTTTTTTAAATGCCTTGAGAAAGGTGGGTGGGGATTATACGGTGGATGATGATGGGATTTGGTTTTTTAGAGCGGGTGAGTTGAAGGCGACCGAGATTGAAACGGATAGTCACCCGGGATTTATGACTGATTGGCAGCAGCCGTTTATGGTTTTACTAACTCAGGCTAACGGTGTAAGTTTCATTCACGAGACGATTTATGAAGATCGTTTAGGTTACACCAAAGATTTAAATAAGATGGGAGCGGAGATTACGGTTTTTCCTAAATGTTTAGGTGAGCTCAAGTGTCGGTTTAATGGGATGGGTTTTAATCATAGTGCTGTGATTACAGGACCAACAAGATTAAAGGGGGCGGAGCTTGAGGTACGAGATTTGCGAAGTGGGATGGTGGATATTATTGCGGCGCTTGTAGCTCCGGGGGAATCCGTGATCAGTAACATTGAGGAAATTGAGCGAGGTTATGAGGATATTGAAGGAAAACTTCGAGGGTTGGGGGCAGAAATTGTGAGGGTTTAAAATATGTTTACAAGAAAAATTGGGATAGATTTGGGGACAGTTAATACGATTGTTTATGTGGAGGATAAGGGTTTTATTATTAATGAGCCGACGATGGTGGCTTTGAGTGTGCCGGATAACACGGTGATCGCGGTGGGAAAAGAGGCGAAAGAAATGTTGGGGCGAACGCCGCAAGATATTATTGCTTATCGACCGCTGAAGGAGGGGGTGATAGCAGATTATTATATTACGCGGGCGATGCTGCATTATTTTATTCGGAAGGCGGTAGGGTCGTTTAATATTTTTAAACCAGACGTGGTGATTTCGGCGCCAGCTGGGATTACTCAGACCGAGCGACGTGCGATTACAAATGCGGCGCAAGAGGCTGGAGCTGGAAAAGTCTTTATTGTGAAGGAGCCAATTTTAGCGGCGCTTGGGGCGGGGATACCGATCAATTCTCATTCGGGGAATATGATTATTAATATTGGAGGTGGAACATCGGAAGTGGCGGTGATTTCTTTGGGTGGCGTGGTTTCTTGGAGTAGCTTGCGAGTGGCGGGAAATAAATTTGATCAGGCGATTTCGGAAATGGTGCGGAAAAAATATCAGTTGGCGATTGGGGAGCAGACAGCGGAACAGATTAAAATTAATGTGGGCGCGGCTTTGCCTTCAAAAGAAAAATTGGAGATGGAGGTGCGAGGTCGGGATTTAATTTCCGGTTTGCCAAAAGATATTGTGATTTCGAGCAATGAGATCGCAGAAGCGATCAATCCTCATTTGATGGATATTGGTTCGGCCGCACAGAGTGTGTTTAATGTGACGCCGCCAGAATTGGTAGCCGATATTATGGAAAAGGGAATTATTGTGTCTGGCGGCGGAGCCCAGATTAAATACATCGACGAGTTTTTTAAGCGTTATTTGGGCGTGGAGGTTTATGTAGCCGAGAATCCATTGTTTTGTGTAGCTTATGGAGCGGGGGTGGTGTTGAATCATCTGGAGACTTATAAGAGAACTTTGCTGAACAAAAGGTAATGCTAGAAGGTGATTTTCAAAAAATTACGACGAGTGAGAATGTGCCGGGCGCTTTGATGCTTGTAGGTAATTTTCCGCGGGAGTGGCTTTTTAAACTTTTGAACTTTTGGCATTTTGGGGAATTTAGTTTGGGTGAGCGAGTTTTGTCTGATGCTTTAATTTTAGAAAAGGTAAAACTTGGAGTTGATGATGTGCGAGAGGTAAAAAGTTTTTTTAATAATACACCCTCAATTGCTCGGAAGAAAATAGCGGTGATTTTTCAGGCTGAGAAATTAACGGCGGAGGCGCAAAATGCATTACTTAAAATTGCGGAAGAGCCACATCCACAAGCTTTATTAATTTTGGTGGTAAGTAATTTGGATTTGATGTTACCGACTTTGCGTTCGAGATTTCTAAAATTATTTCATCAAGAAAATATTTTAGCGAAAGAAAAATTGCCGATTGCCGTTGACTTCTTTCGTTCTAATTTGGTAAAAAGAGAAGCTCTCATTAAAGAACTTTTTTTAAAGGCTGATGATGACGATGATAAGAATTTAATTTTTAAATTTTTAGAAGATCTAATGGCTTTATATGTAGAAGCTGGCGTAGAGAAAAATTATAAAGCTTTAGAGGGTTTGTTTGAGTTGAATAGTAAGTTGAATCGATTTAATGTTAATAAAAAATTATCTTTAAAAGTATGGAGTCAATCCCACAGTGGTTATTAGTTTTATTTTTTGCAGGTATATTAGTTTATTTTTTGCCGATTGCTTGCCATCTTTAGTAAAAACGCTAAATTTTGAATAACTTCTTCGTTGCTCGCTGCGGTTCCCGTTCCGCCCTACTACTCGTAGGGCTCACGGCGTCCTCGCTCGCGTCTCGAATTTATTTCAAAATTTAGCGTTTTTGTACTGGAAAATTTTGTTCAGAAGTGATAAGGTAATCTAAATATGGATAAAGATTTAGCTGGTTTGGAAAAGGATTTAATTGCTTTGGAGGCGAGATTTAAAGAGGAGCTTTCGGGGATTAGGAGTAATCGACCGTCTCCTAAAATGATCGAAGATATACAGGTGGAATATTTTGGGGCGTTTATGCCGATTAAGCAGTTGGGTTCGATTGCGGTGGTGCCACCTCGAGAATTGATTGTGAATGTTTGGGATAAGGGAGCGGCGCCTGCGGTCGGGAAGGCGATTGAGGATGCTAGTTTGGGCGTGAGCGTTTCTAGTCAGGGATTGGCGATTAGAGTTTCTTTGCCGCCACTTTCTACTGAAAGAAGGCAGGAGTTGGTGAAGCTTGTGAAGGGGATGATGGAGGAGCGGAGGATCGAAGTGCGTTCGAGAAGAGACGAAATAAATAAAGCATTTAAGGCGGAGATGGAAGAGGGAGTTTTGCGTGAGGATGAAAAATTCCGCTTACAGGAAGGAGTGCAAAAATTGGTGGATGCCGCGAATCATGCGCTAGAAAGTATTATACATGATAAGATAAAAGAGTTGGAGGAATAAAACTTAATACTTCGAGCGATCCCGGCGTTAATTTTTCGGCTTCCTCGGTCGCAGTACTAATTCGTACAGCTCCCGAGAGACCTCAAAAGTGCCTTGGGCTCATTTCAAATTATTAAGTTTTAAATTCTAAAAATAATAAAATTTAATTTTACATGGCATCTTTTATATTTGTCTTGATTGGGTTGTCGGTTTTAGTGGTAGTGCATGAGCTCGGGCATTTTTTGGCGGCGAAGTTTTTTAAGATGCGGGTAGATGAGTTTGGGGTGGGGTTTCCGCCAAAGTTTTTATGGAAAAAAATTGGGGAGACGGTTTACAGTTTGAATATCGTGCCTCTCGGGGGGTTTGTAAAAATTTACGGTGAGGATCAGGGCGCGGATGGGGAGGTGATTGATAAGAAAAAAAGTTTTGCCTACAGGCCAGCGTATCAAAGAGTGATCGTGCTCTTGGCCGGGGTCTTGATGAATTTTATGTTGGGCTGGTTTTTCTTGTTTTTAGTTTTGGTGGGTGGGTCAGAAACGAAGGTGGTGATTGATCGAGTGTTTGTGAATAGCCCGGCGGCGGCGGCGGGGATCATGGCCGGGGATCGTCTAGTGGGTTTTAAGTCGGCTGATGAGTTTGTGAAAGAAACTCGTGGTCATTTGGGAACGTTAATGAGTTTTAAGGTGGTGAATGATGCCGGTGAAAGAGAGGTGAGTCTAGTGCCAAGGGCTAATCCGCCAGTAGGAGAGGGGGCTTTGGGAATTTCAATTACCGGAATAGGACTTCCGAAAGAGGCTTTTGTGCCTGCGGTTTCTAAATCACTTGAAGCTGCCTTAAGTGTGGTTGGTGAGATTTTTCGGGGTTTTTATCAATTATTTGTGACTCCGGAAGATGTGGTGGGGCCGGTTGGGATCGTCAAAATGGCGGCAGATACATCGAAGCTCGGCTTTGCCTATTTCTTGCAGTTCTTAGCCTTACTGAGCCTGAATTTGGCGGTTTTAAACGTGTTGCCAGTGCCAGCTTTAGACGGGGGAAGGTTATTATTCGTAATTATTGAGAAAATTAGAGGTAAGAAGATGAAGGCGGGGAATGAGCTTATGGCCAATGCGATTGGCTTTGGTCTACTGATTTTATTGATATTAATAGTCACTCTGAAGGATATCAAGGGTCTATTCTAGGTATTTGCATTCTTTGGTTAAAGATGATAGTATAATTGGACTATTATGATCGACGAAAAGACTTTAGAGAAAATAAAGCCGGGATGCACTGTGAAGGTGACCGAGTCTTTTAAAGAAGGGGAGAAGAAAAAGACCTCTGTTTTTAAGGGTATTGTGATCGCTCGAAAGCACGGCAAAGAAGCTGGTGGTACTTTTACCGTGAGAGGCGTCATCGCTTCTTATGGTTTGGAAAAAGTTTATCCAATTAATTCTCCAAGAATCGAAAAAGTGGAAGTGACGCCAGCGGCTAAAAGGGTGAGACGTGCAAAGCTTTATTACTTGAGAGATTTGTCTGCGAAGAAGATTAGAGAGCAACTTGGTACGAATTAAGTAAAAATCAAAAACAGCCTGAGGGCTGTTTTTGTATTGACGGTGTTTTGGGTTGGTGATATAAATCTTTAGCTTTGTACTTTGACAAAACAAGGCAAAATTTATCATAGAGAGAGCCGCCGCCGTTCTCGTGTCGAGAAGTGGGGTTGGAGAGCTCGTGGTAAATAAAGAGGTGTTGTCATGTTACCAAAACAAAGAGACGAGTTGCTTGCAAGAATCTTGAGGGAGTTTCCATTGGGGAGCTTGTCTCAGGATGAGGCTCAAGCTTGGATCGGTGATCCGCTATTCGAGACTCATTTAGCCGAAGTCTTGAGTGCTAATGCTCCAAAGACCGGAAAAGAGTCGATGGTTTTAGATTGCTCTAGGAGTTTTGATTCTGGGAAACTTGAGATTTTAGCTGATAATTTTGTGTTCTCGCCCAATTTGAATTTAAGCGATTATGATTCTAGGATGGCTGACAAAAGAGCGGATGGCTTGCCTTCTAAAATAGATTTTCAATTTGTTCAAGTTTCCGGTTCTTTTGGTTACTACTTTGGAGATGACGCTGTTTTGTCGCCTGGCTGGTCTTTTGTGGGGAGTGTAGTGACGAATAAATTTATTGTACCTTTATGTTTAAATCATTTTTTAGCTTTGGTTATTGATTATCAATCAAAAAGCAATGGAAGTGTTTTACAGTATTTTTTTTCAAAAGGTAATTTTAATTACTTGTATTTTCTAGGTCAAACTTTTGTAGCTAAGACCGGTAATTATGTCATGCGAATAAGTCGATGCGGAATTAAAAAAGATTGTTTTTCTTTTGAGTTTGTTTCTTTAAATGACATGCTTGAGATTAGTGGGGTTCATTATTTAGGAATTGATTCTCAGAGAGTGGCTAATTGGACCTCTCATTATAAGCGTGGCCCTGGTTTGGAGCACACTATTAAATAGAAATTTTGTATTTTAAAGTCCGGCTTTGATTAGCCGGCTTTTTTTTGTTATTGTATTCCTAATACTAGATTCTAAATATTAGATTCTAGATTCTATTTATATGTTGGATCTTAAGTTTATTTTGGCGAATAAAGCGGCGGTGGCGGAAAATTGCGGGAATCGGAATGTGAAGGTGGATTTAGATTTGGTGGAAAATTTAGCGAAGCAGAAGAGCGAATTAAACGTGGCGACTCAAGGCGCTTCCGAAAGATTAAATAAAATTGCGGAGGAGATTAAGATGGGGCAGGGTGACAAGGAGATGTTAGTCAAAGAGGGAAAGGAAATTAAATTAAGCTTGAAGGGTAAGGAAGATGAGCTTGCGAAAATAAGCGCGGCATTAATGGAAGAGCTTTATAAGATTCCGAATATGACCGATCCGGCAGCGCCTGTGGGAAAGCTTGATACAGATAATAAAGAAATTAAAGTGGTGGGGAAAAAGCCAGAATTTAAATTTGAGGCTAAGGATCATATGGCTTTGGGAGAAAAATTGGATTGGTTTGATTTTGAAGCGGCTAATTTAACGACGGGGAATAAATTTTATTTTTTGAAAAATGAGGCGGTGTTACTCGAGTTTGCTTTGGTACGATATGCTTTGGATATTTTAATAAAAGAGGGTTTTAGTTTGCGGACGACGCCAGATTTGGCAAAATTGGAGATTTTTGAAGGGACGGGTTATGCGCCCCGGGGGAATGAGACGCAGATTTATCGAATTGAGGGAGAAAATTTGGCACTGGTCGCGACCGCGGAAATTACTTTGGGTGGAGCTTATAAGGATAAGTTGTTTGCGCATGCGAGCGAGTTGCCGGTGTTACTTGGGGGCGTGAGCCATTGTTTTAGGACGGAGGCTGGGGCTTATGGAAAAGCGTCTCGAGGCCTGTACAGAGTGCATCAATTTACGAAGGTGGAAATGTTTATGTTTTCAGCACCAGAGGATTCGGCGAAATTATTAGACAAGCTTTTGGCAGTGGAGGAGCAGATTTTTACAGGGTTAGAGATTCCATATCACGTGGTGGATTGTTGTACGGGGGATTTGGGTGGGCCGGCTTATCGAAAATATGATATCGAGGCGTGGTTGCCGGGGGAAAATAGATGGGGTGAGGTGACTTCGGCTTCTAATTGTACTGATTATCAATCGAGGAGACTTGGGACGAAATTTAAAAAGGATGGTGGGAGTAAAAGCGAGTTGGTGCACACCTTAAATGGGACAGCGATTGCGATTACCCGAGCTATTATGGCTTTGATGGAAAATCATCAGAATGAAGATGGGAGTATTAATATTCCAAAGGCTTTGCAGCCTTACTTGGGGATGGAGAGGGTGAGTCCGAAGAAGGTCTAAACTAGCTAAGTTGTCATTCCCGTGAAAACGGGAATCTACGTCGTATGGGCGGCTAATTTAGCAGATCCCCGTTTTCACGGGAATGACAGTGGGCGGTATTTAGGGTGACACGCTTAGTTTTTCATGATATCTTATGTTTTGTATCCGCGCGGGTGGCGAAACGGCAGACGCACTACCTTGAGGTGGTAGCGCCGAAAGGCGTGCAGGTTCAACTCCTGTCCCGCGCACCATAATCTGACTTTCAGAAAATTGACCGACTTTTTTGGTGGCGGCGCGAAGCGCCGTCCACTGATTTTCCCCCGACAAATCCTCTCCGCTCGGCGCGGTGAGGCGCGCCTCGCGGTTGGCCAAGACGAGGTTCGAGCCAAAGATTTCTTTGGCAGCAACCTTTTTGGCAAAAAGGTTACTCTCCCGCGCGATTTCAGGCAGATTCTCTGCCTCTTTTATCCATTCTGCCATAG
>JAHFLM010000023.1 GCA_023244865.1 Candidatus Harrisonbacteria bacterium
GTTAGGTCGGCTAGGGAGACGGTGATGACGGGGACGCGGATTGCTAGAGCGTCGAACTTGCCTTCTAGAGCCTTAACGACTTTGCCGACCGAGATCGCGGCACCGGAACTCGCGGGCACCATGTTCATGGCAGCGGCTCGTCCCCTTCTCATGTCGGCTTTGCTGTGGGAAATACCATCGACTAAGTTTTGCGTCGCGGTGTAGGCGTGGGTGGTGGTTAAAATGGCTTTTTCGAGGCCGAGACTTTCGGATAAAACTAAAGCGGCGGGGTGGGAAGCGTTTGTGGTACAAGAGCCATTAGAGCTAATGACACAGGTTTTTAAAGCTTCATCGTTTGCGCCCATTAAAATAGTCTTGGCATCAGCCATGTCGTCTTCTTTCACAGGAGAAGTGATGACGATTTTTTTCGCACCGGCCGTGATGTGCGCGCGAGCTTTGGCGAAGGAGTCAAAAATACCAGTGGCTTCGGCGACGACGTCGACGTCTAAATCTTTCCAAGGGAGATTTTTAGGGTCGGCTTCTTTGAGAACTAAAAACTTGTCGCCATCGACTTCGAGGTAGGACTGGGTGCCTTCGGTGATAACTTTAATATTTTTTTTATAATTGCCGTAAACGGTGTCGTATTTTAATAGGTAGGCTAAGTTTTCGACATCGCTTAAATCGTTGATGGCGACAATATCAAAACGTGGGTCGCCACACACCTGGCGGAAAAGAACTCGACCAATGCGGCCAAAACCATTGATGGCCAATCTGATTTTTTTAGTTTCCATAATAATTTGAATTTTACAGAGAAAGGGAAAAGATCACAACTCTGGCTTAAATTTAAATTGGATGTTTGATTAAAATTTGGATTAGATCCCCGATAAAATCATTTCAGATAATAATATTTATAATGAACTGGATCCCGCATCATTTCCGCCCGAGTACTGGCGGGTGCGGGATGACAAGCGGGTGCGGGAGCTAAAGTGAAAAGTCTACAACTTGGCCGGAAGTTAAACCTATGGTGTTACTTAGGTTGGCTTGGATTTCTAGGACCATATCTACTGGCTCCTCTGGATAATAATAAACGAAGGCGAATTTTTTGAGGGGTTGGAGGTTGGATTCGATGCCGATGACTTGGGCTTGCGTGGCGCTGATTTTCTTTAGCCAGACGATGTCGATGGGAAAGTTCATCCCCTTCATCCAGAAGTAGGTCATTTGCGGTTTGTTGTATGTAAAAAGCATACCTTCATTTTCGGCGAGAGATTCGCGGCCGGAAAGGCCACGGGACAAACTCCAAAAGGTGTTCGCGACTTCGGCGTTGATGGTGAAATTATTAAAAGTGATGGTGGCTTTGGGATTGGGCATGAGGTTTATTAAGGGGGCTAGTGAAGATGCGGGCGAGTAGCCCTGGATCTTCTCGCCTTGATTCCCGGAATCAAGACTCGAGATGACGGAGGAAAGGGAGGAGAATGATGAGGCGTGGGTGGCGAAGTGGTTGAAAGAATCGATGGCGCTCCAGACTAGGGTTAGGGCGATTGCGATCATTATGTATTTTGAAAATTGAAGAAGGATTTGGGGGAGCATGTGGACACGATACACGAGACACGCATCACGAGACAAGAGATAAATTTACTTTTAAATATTGAATAGATTCGACCCGTTCGACAGACTCAGGGTAAACAAGCTCACTACAAGTAGATTCCACCCTCCTACACTAAAGCTACGGACGGGCACGGCGTCTCAATTCCGAATCGATTTTTATTAATAAGAAAATGGAGTGGATCCCGAACGAGTACTTCGGGACAGGCTCCATTGGAATCTGAATGACAATATAAAAATAAATTAAAGCACAAGACAATCCCCCTAAATTAGACTGAAAATTAGGATGCCGTAGGCGACGGCGACGTTTAGAGATTCTTTTTCGCCTTGCATGGGGATCTCTAGGATTTTATCACAGATGGTGAGGGTGGTCTTTTTTAGGCCTTCGACCTCGGTGCCTAGGACTATGGCTACTTTTTGTTTTTTAGAATATTTATATTTTTTATAGTTGATGCTGTTTTCAGCTTGCTCTAGGGCTAAGATTTCGAAGCCTTCGGCTTTGAGTTTTTTGATGGCGGCGTTCGTGGTCCCAACTTTTTCGTAAGCGACGGAATTTTCGGCGCCTAGAGAAACTTTGGTTAATTTAGAATTAGGTTCGCCGAAGCGGTCGACTGGGGATGGGGTGATGCCGCAGAGAAGGATTTTAGACACACCGGCAGCGTCGCTTGTGCGAAAAATCGACCCGACGTTGTGGGTGCTGCGGATGTTGTCTAGGATGATTTGGATCATTTTATAATTATAGTATTTATTAATAATTTATTTTTGAATATGGAGTAGATTCGACCCGTTCGACAGACTCAGGGTAAACAAACTCACTACAAGTAGATTCCACGCCTCAACTTTGTAGTTAATTTTTTATTCAAAAATTAAACAAAGTTGGGCTCTGAATGACCCGCCTTCGCATGAAACTTCGGCGAGGCACGGCAGTTTAAAAAATAAACCGGATATTCATTAGAAAACAAAAGCCTTGCGGGTTTGCAAGGCTTTTTTATTTATATACTCACTAACTTTGCTAACTCATCCAGATCTTGATTCTTTATGAAAAGTTTGCAACCTACATGGCCGACGAATTCGAGATCACTCTCTAGTGAATGAGTCTTATCGGAAAAAAGACTGCGATTTCTTAATGCAAACCAAAACTTGTAAGATCTACTCCATGGCAGCTTGGCCAACTTTTCTTTATTACTGCGAGTCACTTTTGTATTACATAAAATGAGGTGGCGTTTTCTTACCATACACAAGGCCAGCCTTAGCAGCTTCAAATAATCTAGTACCGATGGAAAAGTTGAATCCACCTTATTAGAGTCATAACAGACATAATAATATTCGCTGCTAATAACACCGTCAGAATCAGAAAGAGTGAAGTAGGTACCGGCCTCGACTGAAGCGTAAGGATTTTCTTCTTGAGCAACAGCTTGGACGATATCGATTTGACTCTCATCTAACACGACAATGCTACCATCTTCACCTTCGCAGCCAACTTTGTAACCCTGGTTCGTGGGAAGAAGTAAAGAATACGGACCATCAAAACTTTGGTCGTGATGATCATGATTCAAAACAAGGTGCATTTCGAAGCCGGCTCGAAGTAGGGTGCGGCTATCTAGTTCGTAGATTAAACGATTCAATAATTTTGATTCACTACGACTCAAGATCATGATAGAGCTCCTTTCTTGGGAGGGGCTGGGGGTATTCCTGAACTAAACGAAGATTCCACGCCTAAACTTTGTAGTTAATTTTTATTCAAAAATTAAACAAAGCTGGGCTCTGAATGACAGTTAAACGCAGTTCAAAAAGCTGAATATTTTATACAATATTTGGGATAAAAAAACAAGCCTGGGGCAAAAGTTGCCCGGGGCTTGTGTTATTTAACAGTGATACCATTTTCAATTAGAAGATTTTTCAAAACGGCGAAACATTCGTCCCAGAATTCCGGACTTTCAAGATTAATACCGAACGGCTCGAGAAGTTCGGCGGTTGAAGCGACTGAGCCGGCTCGATTTAATTCAAGATAACGGCGCACAAATTTTCGCTTATTCCCCTCTTTGTGATAATCATGCCACAGCCACAGAGAAATTAACTGACTGAAAATATATGGGAAGGTGTAGCTAATTGGAGCGCTGTAAATGCCGGTGTGAAAAACCGAACCATACACCCAGAAGGTGCCAAAACTTTGATTGAGCGAAACAGCGTTACCGAAAACTTCTCTGTGGCTCGCGAGCCAAAGAGATTCGAGCTCGGGTTCATCGATCGCAAAATCTTTTTTCAAACGGGCGTAAACATCTAGTTCAAACTGACAATGAGCAATCTTCTGAAAAACGAAACGCAGAATGTCCCAAAGTGAAGTGCGCTTTTCTTTGAAAGCATTCCCCCGCTCTGAAATCTGATCGTAAAGTAATAGCGAACCGAAGGTGCTCATGGTTTCGGCGATTAGGAAATTGCATTCGAAGCCATAGTAACCGCGGGCTCGAGAAAGGGAGGCGTTGATCGCGTGACCCATTTCGTGCGCTAAGCTATCAGTCTGATACCAGCTACCATCAAACGGTACGTAGCCAAAAGGCATGGTGCCGCTGCTGCCAAAAAGCACGAGCGGGCTATCGATGTGATCTAAGGTCCGAAAATAAAACTGATGATTGCGGATGATGCGAGAGGCTTCGGTGGCTAAAACTTGCGAACACTTGCCGTAACCATCGATCACTAATTGCTTCGCTTGATCAAACGGAATTTTGCGACGCGGCATGTTGTTCGCTTTAATATCGTGAAAACCTAAATGAGTTAAACCGAGACGGTGCTTTTGATCTTTGAGATACGCCCTGAAAAGCGGGAGGTGCTCACGGGCTTTTGCCAAAACCAAATCGAAAACCGGACGGGCTAGTTGATTTTCGGAACAAAATCTCGCGGTCGGGTCGGCGTATTTAAGAAAATCATCACAGGTTTCGCTCGCGCAACCCAAAGAATTAATGAGTAAGGCGGCTCGCGGGCTGGAAGCACGAAGACTGCGATTCAAAGCTTTGTAAGCCATGAGACGTTTCGCGCGACTGGCGTGGCGCTCCATTAATTCCCAAACACCTTTGATATGCATCTTCTTCCGACCGCCTAATTCGGTGGCCGAAATAACGGTTTCCTCAAGGTCTCGTTGAATAATTTTCTCACCCAAACTGTCTAGATGGGTTTTGATACCCGTGAGAATCAAACTTTCATTGACCGGTAAGTAATGATCTTTGCTATCTCTAAGCTCGATAATCCAATTGCGAAATTCTTTGAAACGCGGGTCGTTGATTAAAACTGCTAGCCAACGATCACCTAGATGAGCGATTTCGGCCACGAAAAATTCGGAGCTTTTAGAAACTTCGTAAGCGGTGTTGTGAATTTTACCGCAAAAAGTATCCACCTTGTCGGCCAATTCGTAACCCAAAAGATCACAAAAACCGTCCAACTTCCAAAAAATTTCTTCGATGACCGCGTAATCCAAAAAGGCTTGTTTCACGTACGCCAAACTGCGGCGACTGACTTTAGCCCTCAAGGTGCCGCGGTACTTTTCAAATGCTAACGAAAGTTCGGCTAAACGCGCGAGGTCTGCTTTAATTTGCGGGTCTTTTTCAGATGAATAAAGTAAACTGCGATTCCATCTAGTGGGAGTTGTCATGATCCACCTTCAACTTCCTGAAAGTGGTAAATAAGTTTTCAAAAGGCTAATTCGGATCATGACATTTGGGAATTTAAAAATCAACCAGTTTGAAAGAACTCGCGGCGGGGCCTCGGCAGTAAGCTAAAGATGTGTTGGCAAGATCGGCTGGGCAATTTTCGGTATCTTTTAATTTTCTTTGATAAATTTTGCCGGCCCCGAAGTTAGAGAAATCGGTGGAATTGTAAATCATGTAATCTAAAACGGTGGGGTCGGTGGCGGAAGAAACTTGGGTGTGAGAATTGATTAAATAAATTGTGCCGGTGGAATTACTGAGTGAGCCGCTTTTCCAAAGCATTTGATTGGAATTAGTGGTCGAAGTATTGCCGAGAAGGATAGTAAAAGAAGTGTGGGGCTGGGCTATCATGCCAGTTTCGAAATTCTTTTTGAGAGTGGAGATTTGGATGGAATAGTCGGCAAGATTAATAGGAGAATCGGTTTCGTTATAGAGTTCAATAAATTCTTTGCCGTCATCAGCGCCGACTGCGTCGAAAAGGAAACGATATATAAGGAGGAGGCCTGGAGTAGCGGGGGTTGGCGTGATTACTGCCTCGGGAGGGGTGACACCCCCTTCAGTTAAGGTGTCTGTGGTTAATTTAAACGAGGGCGATAAATGGCCCCGACAGTAAGTTCCCGAAATTATAACAAGATCAGCCGGGCAATCCTCGCCGTCTTTCAATTTCCTCTGATAGATTTTGCCGGAAGAAAAATCAGCGAAGTCGGTGGAATTATAAGTAATGAAATCTATAATGGCGGGGTCTTCTGTGGTTATTACTTTAACGTGGCTACCGACTAAATAAATAGTGTCAGTGGAATTTTTGAGCGAGCCACTCTTCCAAAGCATTTGATTTGAGCTAGTGAGAGAGGCGTCACCTAAGAGAATGGTGAATGACGAATTAGGTTGAATAGTCATACCAGATTCGAAATTCTTTTTTAAAGTAGAAGTCTGGATGGAATAATCCGCGAGATCAATCAATGAGTCTGATTCATTACGGAGCTCAATAAATTCCTTGCCAGCATCATCTCCCGCAGGATCAAAAATAAATCTACTTATAAGAAGCGAGGTGGGAAGGGGTTTAGAAGTATCTAAAGCACTAGAATCTTCGCTCCAAGTAGAAAATGGATCGGGAATTTCGACCGAGCTACTTTGGGAGACTAATGACGCGTCCTCTTCTTCGATAAGATCTTCGATTTCGTAGTCGGATTGAGACGATTGATTGTTCTCGACGAAGATTCCCGCTTTCACGGGAATGACAATATTATTAGAGGAAAAAACTTCCTTATTTAATAAAGAATAGTCTGGATTATAATTGATACCCAAGACGGAGTAGTCTGGATTATAAATAAAATCTTCCTCTGCTAAAACGAGACTAAAGGAATTACCAAGAAAACAAATTAATAATAAGACGTGGCGGGAGCGCTTAAACATTACGGAAAATTATAGCCGAAGAGATATCCATTAGGCAGGACTTGCCAAGAGGGCTTGAAATAAGTAGAATGAAGGGACTATGAAAATCTGTCCAATGTGCCTCAAGACTTCGAAGATGGTTAACAAAAGAAAGCTCTTGAGAGGTCACTACAATCCAACAGGCACAAGCCGAAAGCAGCCCAACCTGCAAAAGACCACTCTCCCAACCGGTGAGCGTGTTTTAATTTGCACAGGTTGCATTAGAACTTTAGCTAAACCAGCGAAGGCCCCTAGGCCAGTGAGAACCGCTGCTAAGGTAGCTGCCTAATAAGAATTTATTTTAAAATATCGAACAGATTCCACGCCTCAACCTTGTAATTAATTTTTTTCAAAAATTAAACAAAGTTGGGCTCTGAATGACAGTGTAAAAAAATAAATTGGCGAGCTGTATTTGATAAACAAAAACCTATCGGCTAAAATTATGCCGGTAGGTTTTTTGTTAGACTAGATTCCTGCCTCCGCAGGAATGACCCTACTTCGCTGAAGCTTCGTAGGGCGCAGCATAAAAAATCGGGGTATAGTATAGTGGTAGTACGCGACCATGGGGTGGTTGTAGCATCGGTTCAATTCCGTTTACCCCGACCAAGAAGGCGAGGCTCGCTAAATATTTAAATAAATTATAATAAGTAAAATATGATTCCAAATCATTCTCCTTGGATAAAACAACTTAGGAGAACTAGGCCGATAGTTTCCCTTGATAAAAATATTGAAACTGACGTAGTAATCGTGGGGGGTGGGATTGCTGGTGTGACCACAGCCTTCTTCGCTCTGCGCAATACCAACCAAAATGTGGTTTTAATAGAGGCTGATAAAATAGCGCATGGAGCAACTGGGCACAATGCTGGCCAAATTGCGAGCTACTTTGAAAAGCCCCTGTCGGAAATAGTGGATGAATTTGGACTCGATTTAGCTATAGATGGACAGAAGTCGGTTGAATCGGCTTGGATATTGCTCGACCAAATTATTGAAGAAGCAAAGCTCAGAACACCTCTTCATAGATTTGTGGGTCGAACAGGACTTTCAAGTCTAGATCAGGTGATCTTAAACCTGAAAAATAACCTATATCGAAAGAATGGCGGGCTCGAGGTGGAAGCGATCGTTATAGCAGAAGAATGGGAAGAAAAAGAAAAAATACCAAGTGAGTATAGAGATCTATATAAGTTCTTGCCTCAGAAAGATTTACTTGATTTACTTGAGGTTAAAAATAAGGATTATATCGCCTGCTTCTCATATCAAAAAGGGTCTATGAACAGCGCGCTTTTCTCTGAGGAATTAATAAATCATATGGCTACCCAACATAAAGAAAGATTTTCTTTCTACGAAGGGAGTCCGGTTAAGGTGGTGCGACTAAAAGAAGATTATGGCGTTTTGGAAATTTTAGACCATAACATTAAAGCTAAAAGAATTGTTTTGTGCACTAATGGATTTGAATATTTGAAGATAAAAAATGAAGCTGGAGCAGAAATAGACACCAAGTTTCACCACGGGGTTGCAGGACGCGTTGGCTACATGTCTGGTTATTTGGATTCATCTAGTAACCCACCGATGGCTGCGAGTTATTTCCCTAAAATGAAAATCAGCGGCGCTAATGATCCAACGGGTGAAAAATATTTTTATCTTACAAGAAGGCCTCATGAACATGATGGGAAAAGATACCATAATCTTATATGTACTGGTGGACCAGAAAAGGTCCTGCCTAATGGCGCTGATTACTCGAAAGAAGCCTACTGCTCAGAAGAAGTAAGAGGGGTTATTGATGGCTTTCTAAAAAATAATTATCTAAAACACCCCGACAAAGGAGTGCGGTACGACTTTTGTTGGCACGGCCTAATGGGTTACACGCCAAATGGTATTAGGCGCATTGGCTCTGAGCCATGTAACCCGGTGCTCTTATATAATCTTGGTTGTAACGGGGTGGGCATTTTGCCATCTATTTACGGAGGCAGTCGAATCTCTAGATTTTTAAATAATGAAGAAGTGGAAATATCTATCTTTGACCCCCATGATCAAAGATGCGAAATCTAAATAAATATGAGCTACTTTTTAACAAGTGAAAAACTAGCTAAGGGGAAGAGATTTGAGGTAATTAATGAAGAAGCGAAGCATTTGGTGGAGTCTTTACACGCCAAGGTAGGCGAGAAATTTATCTTTCAAGATGCGGCGAAAAAAAGGTTTAGAGTCTTAGTCGTAGAAGTAACGAGGCATAGTTTAACTTGCGAAGTAATTGAAACCTTGCCAGAGGGCGAGACTAAAAAAACCAAGATAAATATTTTACAGGCTTTGATTGCAGAAAAAGCTTTGGATTTTTTGATTCAAAAAGGGACGGAATTGGGAGCGGCGAAGATCGTGATTTTTCCGTCTAAAAATTCTTATATTAAAAAAATAGAAAATGTGGAGCACAAGCTCGCGCGCTGGCAAAAAATTAGCCTCGAAGCGACAAAGCAAAGTGAAAGAGTGGAGCCGCTCAAGGTAGAAATAGCGAAAGATTTAGAAGAAGCCCTCACTTACCTAGACGATACGCACACGGTGATTTTGAGCGACAAAAAAGGCGGAAAGCTCGACCCTAAAAAACTCGGAAATGAAATTAGCTGCTTGATTGGACCTGAGGGTGGATTTAATAAGGAAGAAATGGAACGGATTGAAAAACTAACGACTTTAAAATTAAAATTATCTTGTAATATTTTGAGGGCGGAGACGGCAGGATTAGCAACAATATCCGTTTTAGAATATTTAACTGACTAATGAAGATTTTAATTGATGTGCGACTACTAACGCGGGGCGGAGTTTCGGGAATCCCGAGCTTCACTCGTAACGTAGTGCGGGAATTGATTATTCAAAATCCCGAACATCAATTTATCTTATTTTATAACGCCTTCAGGGTAGCAAAAATTCCGAGCGAGTGGCTAGAGGCGAAAAATGTCCGGGTTATAAATTGGCATATTCCCAATCGATTACTGAACTTGGTTTGGAGCCTCTTAGCTTTACCAAAAATAGATTGGCTAATTGATTGTGATCTTATTTACTCCCCTAACGTCGATTTAATAGAAACCGGAAGAACACCACGAGTGATGACGGTGCACGATTTGTCATTTCTTTATCACCCCTATTTTTTCTCTAGAAGGCAGTTGTTTTGGCACTCCTGCCAACGAATTAGACGACAAATTAAATCGGCGGCACGCGTGATCGCGGTGTCGGAATATACAAAAAAGACGGTGATAGAGAAGTTTGGAGACGAAGTTCTTGCGAATAACCACTCGACTATACTCAGGGCAAGTAAAGTTGAGGTGGTTTATCAGGGCATTTCAGAAAATTTGAAGTTGGAAAGCCTGAGTCGGCCCGAAGAAATTAACGAACCCTTCTTTTTGTATCTGGGGACTTTTGAGCCGAGAAAAAATGTACCACTGATTATTCTGGCTTTTAATGAATATAAGAAAAGGTTTGCCGACCATGAAACAAGATTGGTTTTAGCTGGTGGCTTAGGCTGGCTCTATCAGGAGATTTTGGATCTGGTAAAGAAGTCACCATATAAAAATGAGATTTTGATTTTAAATCAAGTCTCGGAAGAAAAGAAAAAAATATTATATAATGCGGCTGTGGCCTTCATCTTTCCGTCATTTTTTGAAGGCTTTGGCCTGCCACCTATTGAAGCGCAGAAATGTCAGTGTCCGGTCATTGCTAGCAACCGCACTTCCTTCATCGAAACGCTGGGGCAATCGGCAGTGTTAGTGGACCCTTGGAATGTTTCAGAGCTGGCTGGAGCGATGCATCGCATAAAAAATGATTTGGGCTTGAGAAAGAATTTGATTTTTCAGGGTCAGAAAAATGCGGAACGATTTAGTTTTAAAAAAACGGCTGCAGACTTGATGAAAATATTTTTAAAGGTTTATGACGAAAATCATCGTTTATAGTTTATTAGGATTAGCAGTACTAGGGACGATTTTTTATACGGGCATAAAAAGCTTGCGCGGTGAGGCAAAATACGCAGCTTACGCGATTAGTCGAGATGCGAATAGCGCCAAAGATTCGATCAAAAACTTAGAAACTAATCAGGCTAATTTATACGCGAATAGTATTTTAACGCAGCTCAATACTTTATACGATACGGTACCAGTATGGTTCAGCTTAATTCCGAAACTAAAAGCGATTCCAGACGCTCTAAATGATGCTCAGGCGATTAGCTTAAGGACTGTAAAAATTACGGAAAAGCTTGATGATTTAAAAAAGAATGGCTTAGGAATGGTGATGAATCGCCAAGGTGAGCGGCTGATCGCCATTTTGAAGGAGATTTTAGCGGAAATAAAATCGATCGAAACACAAACCGACCTAGTGATTAAAAAAGCACAAGCAATTCAGCCGAATTTGAAAATCGACCAGAGCCAAGAAAAACTAAAACTCTTCCAAGCACAAACATCACTTGAAAATCTGATTAGTTTTTTGGAAAGTGATAAGCCGATTAGAATAGTAATCGCATTCCAAAACCCCACAGAGATTAGACCAACGGGAGGCTTTATGGGAAGTCTTGCGATAGCGACCCTAACTAAGGCAAGTTTGGATAGTTTGAATATTGAGGATATTTATGACATTGATGGCCAACTCAAAGAAAAAATTACCCCACCCTTAGCACTACAGAATCTAACCATTAATTGGGGGGCACGGGATGCTAATTTCTTTTTTGACTTCCCTACCTCGGCGATTAATTTAATAGCACTCCTAGAAAAATCTAAAACTTTTAGCGACCATAATACAAAATTTGATGGAGTGATAGCGATCAATACCAATCTCCTCCAAAAGATTTTAAAAATAATCGGGCCAATTGAGTTAACTGAACAAAAAATTACGATCGATGCCGATAATTTCCTAGAACAGATTCAGGCCGAAGTAGAAACTAATAAGAATAAAAATGTTTTAAAAGACTTATTGCCAATTATTTTTGAAAGATTGGGTAAATTAGATCCTAATAATAAGGCTTATTTGATTACAAATATCAAGGATGGGGTGGAAAATAAAGACTTGATGTTTTACTTCAAAGATAAGGTCATTAATGGGTATATGGAGGATTTCGGTGTGGACGGGGCTTTGCCTAATTTAGACTCGGAAACGGTGTATGTGGCTTTATCCCGAGCAAACATTAGCGGTAATAAAACAGATCTATTTACGAAAGAAGATTTACATTGGGAAATTGAAATAGCAAAAGAAGAGATAAATTACACCCTAACTTTAAAAAAGGCTTATGCTAAAAATAATAAGAAAGAAAAGTGGTACAAGGGGGACAACAAACATTACGTAGAATTAATTACAAATAATGATGCGAGCTTGGTAAAAATAGACGGGGGCGAGGCGCCTAAAAAGATAACTAGAAGTTACAGCCTTCATGCTAAGAATTTAGATTTAAAAAATTGGGAAAGTGGGTATTTTGGAAAATATAAAATTTTCCCGACTTACTTTAATTTGAAAATGGGCGAGGAAAAGGAGTTGGTGTTTAATTGGAAAGAGAAATTAAAAGTAGATCCAGAAGCTAAATCGGCTAGAAGAAATTTCAGATTTGATAAACAATCTGGAGTAGAGGCGCCGATCAAAATTACGATCAAAACTAGCGAGGATTGGGAAATAAAAAATGCGGATTTAGGAATGGTGGAAAAAGAATTTGATGGTAGTGCGAAAACTTTCGAAGTACTGGTGGAATTAGTGAAGAGGTTTTAAATATAATAACCAAGTAGATTCCACGGCTAAACTTTATAGTTAATTTATTTTTTTTATTATTGTCATTCAGAGTCCAA
>JAHFLM010000024.1 GCA_023244865.1 Candidatus Harrisonbacteria bacterium
ATAGTTAGAGCTTTGAAAAAAGTCCTTGATCTTTGACTCCCAAGACTTAGCCTTGAGGTTGTCGTCTCTTTTAAAAATTGCGTAACGATTCATGATTTTTAATTTACCACACCATCTTCTATTTGACAAAATTTATATTTTAGTTATAATACCGGTGGTCATTTGAAAATAGCTTCAGAAGGAGGCGCCTAATGAACAAATTACGTTTGATTTTCAGACCGCTACAGAAAGAACGCTTTTTATTAAATGGGGCGATAATTGAGAGAGGTGTGGATTACCTGATTGCTCTTGATCATGTGTCGCACGATCATTCATTGCGAATCAACAATCTCTTTATCCTGGTTACAGAAAGTAACATTGGTGATACCAATAGATTAACCACTGATTCTCCATGCTTAAGGCTTTATAGAAAAAAAGAGCTACTTAAGGCATCTCATAAAATGAATCTGGCTGGAATTTACGAGATTCATTTTATCTCTGGAGGAGTTGATATTTCTTACTTAGGGGAGGAAAAAGCGTGACAAAAAAACTGAAAATTCTAGCCGCGGCGGCCTTGATTATTTATGCGCTGTGGAAGATTCTCACGATGAGCATGAAAACCTTTTTCATCTTCAAAACAACGCCGATTATAATCATACTTATTCTCGTTTGTTTCTTTACGGCTTACAGATTGCTTAACTCGGCTCGAAAAAGTTGAGTGCATAATAGGATAAATCCCCGATGGGGATTTTTTTATTTGCCCTTTGTCATCCCGGAGTATTCATCCGGGATCCAGCTCAATAATAATTATAATAGTTTTAAATGTACTGGATCCCGCATCATTTCCGACCGGGTACTGTCGGGTGCGGGATAACACAGTAGGCATGACATATTTGTAGATTAGGAATAAGATTTCTTTATGACTTTAATAACGGTTTTTTGGCTGAGTTTAGTGGAGGGGGTGACGGAATTTTTGCCGGTGTCTTCGACGGGGCACATGGTTTTACTCGCGCATTTTTTAGGGTTGGATCTACATACGCCGGAGGTGGCTTCATTTATTATTTTAATTCAACTAGGGGCGATTCTCGCGGTCTTTGCGGCTTTTTTGAAAAATATTTCTAGGAATGAGATTTATAGAGTAATGATGGCTTTTTTACCGACCGCCTTGGTGGGCTTTTTGCTTTATAAAATTGTTAAGACGATTTTAATTACCGATCCACTAGTTGTGGCATGGGCACTTTTGCTTGGCGGTATTGTCATGCTTCTCGCGGATAAATTTTTATTTCCAAAAATTAAAGTAGTTCAAAATGGAAAAATTGAGGAATTGAGTTATTTGAGAGCGGCTTTAGTCGGCCTCATCCAAGCTCTATCTGTAATTCCCGGGGTATCTCGAGCTATGGCAAGTATTCTAGGCGGGAGAATGGCTGGCCTAGCAGAAACCGAAGCGATTAGATTTTCTTTTTTACTTGCGACACCGACGATTGCCGCCGCCACAGCTTACGATCTTTATAAAACCGGCCTTTCAAATACGAATTTAAACTGGCAAACCGGCTTAGGATTTATATTAGCTTTTATTTTTGCTTACTTGGTAGTGATTTTTTTCAATAAGCATTACCAAAAACTCTCGTTTACCTTTTTTGGTTGGTATCGAGTAATTTTAGGTGGAGTGGTGTTATTAGTTTTATTAAATTAAACCGCAGGAACAGGACATTCATTATTAGAACAAACACCCGCAGCGCCTTTTAGATGGCATGAGTTAATAAGAAAGTTGATTAAATTAATCCTCTTATTGATATCGTCTATCTTGGCTTTATCAGCGTTATTTTTTGGCACAGCATTGTTGATGATAATGGTTAAATCTTCGATTCTTTTATTATTATCACGAATCTCTCTGTATAAATTATTAGCTATACCGTCAAGATAGCTTGACTCGGCTTGGGCTTCGGAAAGAAGAGTCTTAAATTCATCTAAAAGTTTAGACTGAGCAGCTATTGAGTCTCTTTCTTTTTGGGTCTGAGGCTCGATATCTTCAAGAATTTGAATATAATTTTCAACATTTGAAATATTCTTAGTAAGCCCATCTATTTTAGGATCGAATGAGAATCTTGAGGTGTCTAGAGCACGAATAGCGTTTCGTTTGTCGTTATTTACCGCCATGAGATGCTCAACTACACCTACCACGTCAGCAATATTAACATTGCCATTTTCATCGGGAGCGATCTGATGCGTAGTTAATTCGGTGGTCTCATACCAATATTCATCATGATTACCATCGTTAATAGTATTGAAAGTAACATAAGGGTCTGGATATCCAACTTCACAACTCCATGTGCCACTTTGATCGGTTTCGCTTTCTGGGTCATTTTTGTTAAAGACACAATGATGATAAACGATGCTAGAAGTTGTATAGGTACCTTCAACACTCATATTTCTCAGTAAGCCTCTCTTTTCTTTTTCTAATTCCTTAATCCTAGTCTGAAGAGCGTCGTAAGCACCGGGGCCTAAATTATCGCAAACTAGATTTTGACACTTGGCCTTTAGCTTGAGAGCGATCTTATAAATATCGCCGTCAAAAAGATTTTCTTGTTCTATTGGATCATGTAGATGCCAATGACCCTCATTGTCAAAGCCCGGGGCTGGCAAAGCTGGGCCGTCGCCAAATGGCAAGGGAGTTAATTGAGGAGCTTCTGGCGCCCACTCTTCGGGACCAGGGTGAAAAGAACCCTCTATTGGCTCTATTGGATTATCATTCTCATCTGTAAATAAAGGGAGATAAGGAACCCCCCAATAAGCATGAATTTCATCAAGCGTAGGATTGGTTTGCGGAATTTCGATTAATCTTGGAACTTCGTTACCATGCTCGTCTAAAATTGTATTTTCTCCATGGACTAAGACTTGTCTGAAAGAAAAACCAATAAGCATGAGGGAGAGACAGCCTAAGGCTATAAAAATATAAGAATTCTGACGCATAAGTTTATTATAACAAAAACCCCCATCTTGGGGGTTTGAAAACTTTAATACGTGAATGGATTACTAAGATGAAGTCAGGAGCCTCTCAATCTCTTTATTAATTTGCCGGTAGAGATACAAACCTAAAACAAAGTGCAGTGAGAAAATAATTCCCAGAAAAAGATCGAATCGATCAGGTGTGAGATAGCTAATACCTAAACTAGTTAGGCAGATCGCCAAAGAACAAGGAATGGTTCGCACCATGAAACGCTTGCGAGCTATTTTGACCTTCAACTCCCCACCAAGACTAGCCGCTGGCTTAGCAATAAGATGATAATCAACCAAACTAACGAGAGACACGCACGAAGCTAAAATTCGACCAATGACTATCCATTCAATCATGATGAGCTTCGCTTTCTTTTGGATTAGCCTGCATCAGGAGCTTTAGCTTGCGAACACTGCTAAAATAATCGATACAATTCAAAATAAAAAGAATTATGAAAATAACACCAACCCAAAAATCAATTCGTTGACCTAATTGATAGTAGTCAACGAAGCTAGTTATCGCTACGGTGAGAGATAGGCCAATGTAAGCCTCTTCGTAAAACATGTCACTTTGAATCTTATTCACTTTTGGATAAGTTGCTCTCTGAGATCGAGTCACCGCATCCCAGATTCCAACGATAAACATCAGCGAACAACAAATAATTTGAGCTAGGGCAAAAACACAGACCCAATTTACATCATTCACGATTTACCTCGCTTTCTGGGAATGAAAATTAATTATGATTAGAAACCGTTATCTTAATTCCCCGGCTTTCAAGATGATTGCCGATAGCTTGGAAGTTATCTTCATTGGCTCCCACAAATTCTGGGGCAACGATGCCAGATAAACCAGCTGCCGCAATTTTTCCTTCCAACATGAGATTGCAAACCGCGGTGCAAGTATAGCCGGTTAACCTCGACATGGAACTAAAGCCTGTAACCGGGTCACGTTCATCATAAATGTCGTAAACCGACTTCGAACCACTCGCATGCACCACTTTGACTCTCATCACTGTAAATTCCGGCTCATCGTGACCTAGTTGCCACTTCGGAAACAGTAATTGACTTGTTACATCTCTGAAAGTAGCGGCTTGCTCGCAGCCATTGATAGCGATTCGATCTTCACTGAAGAAACCCGAGTCTCGGAATACTCCCATGAGCTCAGCGTGCCCAGGGTAGCGCACGGTTTTTTCAGACATATCAGGAATACTCATGGTTTGTGTAAGCGTACTGAGGCCGTCAGTGAAAAAGACTTCAAGTTTGCCCAAAGCTCCAAAATCAACGAGCTCCACCCCAGATAAAGCAGGCACCGTAACCAAAGCACCATCTTTCATAATCCGAGCTGGTCGAGTATACATCTCGATCACGTCAGTAGGAGAATATGGAGCTTTGTAGTTGAAGGGTGGGGCCGGATTCTTCGGTAAACCACCGACCCAACATTCGAAACTCACAACATCACCAGCTATAGCATGATGACCGCAGATGATATTGTTCAAACCTGGAGCAACACCGCATTGAATCACGGCCGTAGCGCCAGATTTCTTAGCTAAATCATTGAGAGAAAAAGGATCTTCTGGGAAAAAAGAAATATCAACGACATTTTTACCAGCCTCGATGAGCGTTCTTAAAACTTCGAAACCGAGGAAGCCTGGGAGGGCATTCACCACCAAGTCGGCCCTAGAAACAAGCGCGACTAAGGCTTCTGTATTCGTCACATCTAAAACGGCAATATTGATACCTTCAGCGTTGAGCTTCTGCAAGAGAGACATATTAGTGTCAGCAACCAAAACGTTATGCCCCATATCAAGATCCCGAGCAATTGTAGCGCCAATGCGCCCAGCACCTAAAACCACCACGTCTTTTCTTCGACTCACGACACACCTGACTTTCTTTTAGAGAAATTCACCTGTCAAAAAACAGTTGATAGCATAACATATTTAGAGAAAATGTAAATGGAGAGTGACTAGCTTAACGCATGGTGGAATCCATTAGAATTCCGCCTGCATAATAAAAGCCCGTTTCAGAATCAACTAATAAGTCGTAAGTGGCACTGTCTTTATACGAAACGGTTTCTGTTTTTACAATCTCAACACCCTCGTAAGCTTCTCCAACCTTCAAATCTCCCGCTAATTTACCATTAGCCATAGGATGAGTCGGCGAAATATCTACTACCTTGCCGTCTGCAAATTCTAAATGAGTCATAAAGTGATTTGATACGGATACTTTTTGAGTTCTTAGGACTTTAGCTAATACCCTATCACCAGCTTTATTTACAGAATAAACCAAGTCGCCAGTCTTAATACTTGTAACAACTTTATCCCCAGAAGGAGTTAGGATGCTTGTTTTAGAAGAGAGGCATCTTAAAAGACATCTAGAATATGGGTGACACGAATCAACGTCACCAGGACGAGCTACCGGGCTACCAGAACACCAGCCGCACCCACTTCCACCATTATGATTCAAACAAGAAGCAACGTCTGTAATGTTATAACAGGATGAATCATAAGGAACCTCTATCGGACTCTCTATTTTACAAGCCCTACTGCATCCATCTCCATTAGTAAGATTATGGTCGTCACACTCTTCAGCCCCTTCTTTTATACCATTACCACATTCACTCGGCTTAATACGGCACTTACCCGGAGTGCCGCCGGTAAACTGGCAGCGAGAAATTTTTTTCTCGGTTGGCCCAGACACGATCTCCCCTGTTGATTTTTTAACTGTTATATTTGCTATAAAATAAGGGGTTGTGCAAGCTGGAGCGGACGAGGATGACTGAGATTGACCTAAATCTCCGCAAGTTAAACTTTTTGCAGAACAAAGCCGACTTCCAAAATCATAATTACAAGCCCCACGATGCTCTATACATGCGGTAAGGTTTCCATTGTAAACTTTGCAGTTTGGAGGAGAAAGGTGACCCGTCCACTTAAAACTACCCTGAGGAATAGGGATATCTATTTTGTATTTTTTTTCATCATAGCCAAGTGTTTTTAAGATATTTTTAGAAGTGTTTACCGAACAACTTCCATCTACTTTATTAACCCATTCACAACCACTCTCGTTTTTACAATCAAGCTCATCTGCATGAAAACAATCAGAGGCTTTAGTACGAATATTTTGATCTTGAGAAGTAGCTGAAACAAAAAGATAAAGGGCTATGACGCCAAGACATATAAATATAATTATTTTAAAATTGGCAGATTGAGATTTTTCCATAAATTTAAATTATTATAACCAAACCTTACTTTAAACAAGGATTGGGGTTTTCTATTTCCGTTACAGTGCCGTCTACTTCTTCTATATCAGACTCATCTCCATTACCTCCTCCTGAGTTATTGTTAGGATTACCAGGGCCTCCATTTGTTCCTGCTGGAATGTCAAAGTCGCTATGGCAGCCTGCGGCTATAGTGATACAACTATTACTATTTGGCATCGCTGAAATGCACGAATCATTGGGATAATAAATACAAACATGTCCTTCTCCCTGAGTTGGCGCAGCGCTTTCGCAGTCACTTAGGCTACCACTATGACTCTCGCAACCACCACTACCAAAAGAAACTCGGCTGAATAATAGCAAAATAAAACTAATTATAAATACAAAAGTTAATATAAAAAATTGCTTACTCCAGATTATTTGCGCCATATTTTAATTATAAACTCATAATACAAAGAATGAAACAAGGGATTATAAACAACTATTAAAATGGGAAATTGGTGAGATGTTGTATAATGAAAGTATTAATCAAATAAAAATCCTTCTACTCTAAAGCTACGAAGGAGTAAACAAATATGGCACGTACTAAAAAGAAAGTTAAATACAATTATCAAAAAGTCGCTGTGATTTTAGGAGCCGTGCTTTTATTCTTCACTTTTATTGTCGGTCTTTCTAATGCACCTTTTCCGAAGGCAGGACCTGATCCATGGGATCCTAATACTATGGGTGGGATTAGCGCCGGTGGCGCACCGACTAATCCTAATTTAGCAACTAATCCTACGTATTTAACAATGATGCTCCAAAACACGATGCGATTTTTGACTACTGGTTTCACGGGCTTTAATAACCCACCAGCGGCACAGCCAGCCACCTGCATATCAGATAATCAGTCTTGTAATAACGGAATGGGAACATGTCAGAGAATTAAGAGGACTTCTTGCGAATCTGCTTCTCATGGTAATGGTAATGATATTAATGCTGATGCGTGGCAAAAAGCTAATAGAATTTGCCGAGATTTCCCAAGCACTAGCGGCTGCAGTGATTTCAAAAAGGGCTGTAACTCTATTGGTAACCCAAACAATGAAACTGACGGGAATGGTAATCCTAAATACAACGATGCTAGGTGCAACAATTCTAACGTAAATGTTGCTGGAGTTGGCCCATTCCAAGCTTGTAAATTTAGCATGGTAGATGTAATGCAAGATGGTAAGCCTAAATATGAATGTAAACCTCAAGTGGTTATAGCTCATACTTGCAGTACAATATTAAATTATAAAGAGTGCAATTTTGGTGTGGGATTGAGGTTGGGTTGCGCCTGGGAAGAAATAGCATCTCCAACTTGCAATGGTCCTTATTGCCCAGTTTACTTTAGAGCGCCTGAACCAGCTGGAAGATGCATTGATAAGCCTAAAGAAATAGATCGATGCCGGTCTATAGAAACTATGAAAGAATGTGAATTTGGAGTGGGTGTAGAATTAGGGTGCTCTTGGATAGGCGCTCTACCTGGAGGCCCCGAAGCTTGCTACTCATCAGATAACCCACCAGCTTAATATAATAGAGAAATAAAAAACTCCCGAAAGGGAGTTTTTTATTTGTGCCCAGGGTGGGAAATCGAACGTCGTCGCTTCACTCCTCCTACGAAACCCACGGTTTCGTATACTTCCTACACAGGAGGGGCACTCTCGTTTCCCTCCCAACCCCTCCCTCGTTCGAGTCCCACCCTGATCCCAAATAAAAAAGGCCGAAGCCTTATTTTATTTTGTGCCCAGGGTGGGACTCGAACCCACACGCCCATAAGGACGACAGATCTTAAGTCTGTTGCGTCTGCCATTCCGCCACCCGGGCAATCTTAGACTCTAATTTAACCTAAAATATAAAAAAAGGAAAGGTCTTAGACAACATTTTTGTTTTAAGGTATTATTTACCAAGTTTTTTGAAAGGACTAAACAATGAAAGAACTTCTCATTACTATTATGTTACTCAAAGGAATTTCGGAATTTCTTTATTTTGGAATTGTTTTATGTGGCATTGTGGCGATTGCATTAATAACTTTTCTAATCCTAGACAGAAAGAAGGTGGCGCATAATGAGAACGACGTTTAAAGATATTGTGCAACATGTAATAGTCAGCGTCTTATCAACTCCAATTGCCACCTTCCTTATTTCGTTAGGATTCTGGGTATTTTTAATACTTTTATCTTGGTTAGCCAAATATCCGATGACTTGGATAGTGGGACAAGAAGCCACCTTAAGTTTTGCGGAGGCGATGGCTGCTGATAAAGCTTATAGAATAATTTACGCTTTAGTGGTCACTTTAATTCTAATAGAAGATTTACTCATGATCCTAATGAGGGACTACCTATTCTTAACCAAACTAAGAATCTATCAGATGGTTCACGAAGGAATTCATGGGGTCTTATTTGGCAAACTATCGGATGGCTCATAAGGCTTTTTGGAGGGATTTGGAATGTGGAAGAAAACACTTGTAAAAATAATCTTGCGAGTGGTTTTGATCTTTGCTACGTCTGTGATTTTGACACTACTTGCTATGACGATTTTACACCACCTAACCACTATTGGGACGTGGACGCCGAAAGATAATCCCCTGCACCGGCACTTTGTGAATTTCAAAATTATTTTGCTGACTCTGCACTCGATTAAACTGATCTATTGGTACATGGTCGGCTTACTAATGCTCGAAAGTATTCTTGCGTTAATTTTCAAAAAGCCGATTTTAATTATTACTGACACTGCAGCATTTACAGGACTGGAAAATGGGATATTGGAAGAAATTCTGGCAATACTCAGATTGGAGGTAAAAGATGATTGAGACTGTGTTGATTTCGAGAGATATTGAGATGATCTTACCCTATGAATGCTTTGTTGGGATGGTTATTATTAATGACCGGAAGTACGAATTCAACTTCACTCCCAATAGACCGCTTGACGAGATGATGGGGTCTTTGAAAAGAGCGAAGAAGATTGTGAGACGACTTTTCAAAGACGAAGCTTTAACGGTTAGAAATAGTAACGGTGAAAAAATCACACTTGATTGGAAAAAGTTTTGCGCTTTTTTTCAGTTAATCTTCAATCAGATTATGCATATGTCCGAAAATCAAATCGCTACGTGGAAGAAATTAGCGCAATTACGCCTGCAAAGTGAACAAACTCGTGTGTATCACTTTTAAAAACCGCCCATTGGCGGTTTTTTTATTACTAACTTCGTCGACATTGTTATTTAGAAAAACTACTCCACTCCCTCTTCTTTTTCTTCTGGAATTACTTCGTACATTAAAGCTTTTTCGATTTCGGCGGCGTGGGCCATGCCGTGGTCTAAGCTAAATTGCAGCTTAGGAAATCTTTTGATATTTACTATTCTAATTAATTTGTAAGCAAAACCAGGGGCTTTTTTATTAAGTAATTCCACGATCTCCTCCCCTTTTGCTTCGGGAATCACGCTAATGCCAATTTCTGCAATCTCGGTGTCAGGATTAATCTCGCAGTAAGTAATAGTGGCCAAAGCACCGTCAAACTCTACCTCCCGTAATAATAAATTATTTAATTCTTGAATGATTAAGCTGCTAAGTCGCTGATTCCTAAAAGTCTTCATAAGAAATTAAATGATCCCCTTCTTTCAAGTCTACACTAGTTGAAAAAAGCATCCCACACTCTTTATCTTTTTCTACGCGGTGCACATCCTGCTTATTTCTCTGTAAATTAATAATCTTACCGGTACCAATTTCTTTATCGTCTCGAGTCACGCCATAAGTCGCATTATTAGTAATCTGCCCCATGACCACCTTACCGCCCAAAACCACCTTACCAGAACCTTTTTTGCCAAAGACTGCGAGTACTTCGAGGTCAGCGATCGGGATTTTCTTTTTAAAATTGTCGAGCCAAGTTTGAAGCTCCTCGATCAAATGATAAACAATATCAGAAGTGAAAATACGGAGTTTGTGGTCGTTTAAATAATTCTTAACGATCGATTCAGCTATTTTTGAAAGCTCTACTTTAAAGCCGATAATAACAGAATTTGTAGTCATCGCGAGCTTGATATTACTGTCGGTAATGTCGCCTACAGATTTTTCGATAATTTCTAAATGATAATTTTCAGGTAACTTAATATTTTTAATTAAGGCCTCAAGCGCATCAAGCGAACCGCTGTCGGCCGCTTTCAAAACTAAATTAATGACATTTTCTTTCACTTCGCGCTTAATAAGAAGATTTTGTAATTCCTCTTTTTTAGAATGAGGCTTGCCACCTACTAGGAACATTTCGCCAGCTTCCGGCAAAGCATTAAAGCCACTTAACACTACCGGTGAAGATGGTTGAGCCTCCTTCACTCTTTTGCCTAAAAAGTTTTCGATGGCCCGAATTTTGATAGTAGTTGTGCCAGCGGCGGCTTCGTCACCCACTTTCAAGGTGCCGTTTTGCAAGACGATAGTGGCCGTGATCCCCTTTTGATTATCCATCTTAGACTCTAAAACCACACCTTCGGCGGGCGCTTTTTCATCAAATTTTAAATCTAAAAGCTCGGCTTGGAGCAGAACGTGATCTAAAAGCTCTTTGACGCCTTCGCCGGTCTTCGAAGAAACACCAACAAAGCTCACATCACCCCCGTAACCCTCTAAAAATAGGCCTTCCTTAGATAAATCAGCCTGAACACGCATTAGATCCGAGTTTGGCTTATCCATCTTCGTAATGGCCACCACAAACGGAATTTTAGTGTCGTTAATAATCTTAATGACGTCTCGAGTTTGAGGTTTCACGCCCTCTTCGCCGGCCACTACCAAAATCGCAATGTCGGCCGCTTTAGTGCCGCGAGCGCGCATTTCCACAAAAGCCTCGTGACCTGGAGTGTCGATAAAGGTAATTTGCTCATTATTGTGAGAAATTTCGTAAGCACCTACCGCCTGAGTAATGCCGCCAGCTTCTTTGCCGGCCACATTGGTTTTCTTAATATAATCCAGCAAGCTGGTTTTTCCATGGTCGACATGACCCATAACAACGACGATTGGTGGACGCTTCATAGTTTGTATAATTTATCATAAAAATTAGAGGTTGGCAACGGATAATGGACGCCCTACACGCATCACAAAACAAAAATCGCCTTTTCAGGCGATTTAAAAAACTCGGATCTTATTCCGGATCAGGACGATTATGGTTTTTCATCTCTTGAATGGTGTAAACACCACAGCTCCAGAAACAACCCTGAATGAAGCCTAGCCAACGAAAAGCTTTTTCCATGCGGTCAGCCCTAGCAAATTCTTCAATGCTATTTAACATCTCGTAACAATGTGTCAGTTTAATTGAAAAATAGGCATGATCATCAGGAATTAATACATCGGCATCGAATCTATCGCTAGGGTTTTCAAGCTTGGTAATCCCCCGCCTTTCAAGTTCAGCTCGGTAAATCTTCAGAACTTCTAAGACTTTATCTTTGGTCATGAGACACCTCCATTGGCACGCCGAAGTTTTAAACGAAGGCGGCTAACAATAAATAAAGAACCGAGATAATTCTAGTATTTAAGTTCTATGAAGGCAATGAATGTTTTGGGGAGAGCCTGCCTGCCGGTAGGCAGGGGTGGGATTCGGTCACAGATAATTTTCTACTGAAAATTTCCGCGACCCCGCCTCAGCGCCGTCGCGCTTCCGGCTTTCTCATTCCCTTTCTTTATGCGGTGAAATACTAACCCTTGCTCGAACCCACTTCGCACGCTCCGCGTGCGTGGTGGCTTGAACCCGAAGCGTACGCCCCGATTGCGCTGGAACGCGCCTCGGACGCGCTCGCGGACTCGCGCGTGCAAACCCAAACATTTCCTTGCATTTTTTTCCGGCTCCTCCCCCCACCCCTCCGCCGAAAGGCGAAAAATTGAGGAAAGGAAATGTTTGGTTTGCTCCGCCGCTTCCAAATCCAGTGTAGCACAAATATGCAAAGTTTAGGTATTGCAATCCAGCATATACGCTGATAATATTATGGTAGACACAATACGAACAAAGGAATATGGCGATTTTGTCGGAAAACTGCGAAAAGCTCGACTTGAAGCAGGTTTGCGACAGATAGATGTCGCCAAAAAACTTAAACGCACGCAATCGTATGTGTCACGAGTCGAAGTCGGCGAACAAAGGTTGGATATACTGGAATTGCAGAAGTTCGCAAAGCTCTACGGCAAAGACATCCACTATTTTGTAAAATAATTTATGTATATCCC
>JAHFLM010000025.1 GCA_023244865.1 Candidatus Harrisonbacteria bacterium
GCCACCCTTTTATTGTTTTTCATAGGTTTATTAAGTAAGCGTTATTACGCCTCGATTATGCGCCTCGATTTATTTTTTGTCCAACCCCCTCACTTACCGAGGAGGGGTAGGGGGAGGTGAACCATTGACTTTTTGTAAAATAACTGCTATCTTATGAACCAGTTGTCAGTTCTTTGATTTTGGCCAATATCTTTAATTCAGAAGGGAGATTATTGTGTCGAGACCAGCCTTTGGTACGGATGGGACAATGAGTCTTATCCTAAAATTAGTAGGCGAGTCTAATAGGTTAGAGTCGCCAGTGAGAGTTCTTGCTGACGAGGCAGAACTAGGGGTTATTACGATTAAGAATTATTTGATTGAGCTTGGCGAGAAAAAATTTATTGAACTAGTTTATGGAGGACACGGAAACAATCAAATCATGTACCTTTTGGTACTCAAGAGAGAAGTGCCGGTCCGCAAAGAGCCAAAGCCATTACCTCCCAAGAAAAAACCGGATTTTCAAAAAGTTCCAGCTTCATCTCTGACACTAGTCCCCGTTACAGTCCCAGTTAAACTTACACCTCTAACCGAGGTCGTAGTTCCGCCCCCAGTTTCCATTGAGGTTGTGATTCCAGTCGCACCCCCAGTTGAAGTTCAGGCTCCAGTTTCAGCGCCACTCGCCACCCCGGCAGTTCCGACCATTTCGGTCGAAGCTCGCGTGCCCACGATTTTACTCATTGTCGATTATGACAATGCGGTTTCCGAAGCACGTCGCCAATCTTTTTCTATTTCTTTTGCTAAGCTCCGAGAGTTCGTCCTTAAGTCGGGTAAAATATTGTTTTCGGAAGTTTTCATTTCACCGAAAGCAGCCCAACGACAGGAAAATGTGGATGGCTTGTGGCAAGCCGGTTTCAAAGTCGTTAGCTGCCCCATGGGTAGCAAAGACGCAGATGCTGTTGACGCTAAGATTAATTGGACAGTGCGCCAATACTTGGAACATACAACGGTAGATATAGTGTTTATCGTGAGTCGTGACCAAGACTTCCGGGAACTCGCCGGTTTCGCTAGAGACATGCATAAGCGAGTTGAATTTCTAGACGTCCTTAGGGAGCGTTCCAGTATTGAAGGTGAGGATGTTTTGCGAGAGCTCGTCGAAAGTAGAGCTCTCGGTAGATTTGAGAAGGCGGTGGAATCACTAGCTGGCGGCTTTAAGGATGGAGACGAGCAAGATGTTGAATTTCTTAAGTCGATCATCAGGGCTTTTGCTGACAGGAGAGATCTTCGTAAAATCTCATTCGATCCACTAAGGACGTATATCTGGGGTCAGATTTATCAAGAATGGTCTGGTGTTTTTAAGGAGATGGATTTGAAAATCGCTTTATCAGCCTTGGTTCACGGTGAGGTGATTAAGAGAAATCTCGGCGATAGTTTAACCTACTACACTCTCAACCGAGATCACCCCGCCACTCGTTACGCACTAAATCATTGATGTTGCCCAAATAGCAAAGCCAGCTCCAAGGAGCTGGTTTTTTAATTTTCCCACTTAATGCGCGCAGCAGCGTTTAAAATCAAAACACCCCCTCTGGGGTGTTTTGATTTTATTATTTTGCGCAGCCGGCCGGATTCGAACCGGTGATCTTCTCCGTGACAGGGAGACGTGTTAACCGGGCTACACTACGGCTGCACTTACCCTTCGAAGCTTTAGCGAAGAAGGGACGGTTACCAATTATTTTGGTTATTTATTCTAACAGGCTCATGAACTTTTGTCCACGGTCAGCGTAGCTCAAAAACATATCAAAGCTGGCCGCTCCGGGTGAGAATAGCACCGCACTTAGAGGTGTAGCCTCCTTTCTAGCTAAATCCACCGCCTCCTTCAGAGTCTCTACCAAAACTATTTTCTTTTTCAATTTTTTTAAAACACCAACCAACTCTTTCTTATTTTCCCCAATCAAAATAATTTTCTTTAAATTATCTCTATCTAAAGTCTTTTGCCATTCGCTATAATCTAGCCCCTTACCCAACCCCCCAGCAATCAAAATTAAATCTTCTTTAAAAGAGGCGACCGCCGCGCTAGTAGATTTCGGATTAGTACTCGCCGAATCGTTATAAAATAGCGCCTCACTAATTTCTTTTACTAATTGCATCCGATGCTCATTCCCCTTGAATTTTAAAACTTCTTTTTTAATTACCTCATCAGGCACTCCTAAATATTTAGCCACGCTAGCTGCCACCGCCGCATTCAAGTAATTATGAGCGCCAGTCATGCCTATTTCATTTTCTTTAAATAGCCTAAAAGCTTTTAAATCCACTAATAGTTTTTTTCCAACACTCATCTCAGCGATCTTTTTTGCCACCGCATTATTTTTAACATAAAACACAGCATCAGATTTTTTCTGAAACTTAGCGATACTGGCCTTCGCCTCATAATATTCCTTCAAATTTTTATGAGCATCCTGATGATCCGGAAATATCCCCAACACCACCGCCACCCCCGGCGACTTAGTTAAATCATGTAATTGAAAACTCGACATCTCTAAAACCACCAGACTATCTTTAGTCGCCTTATTCAAAACTTCTAAAGCCGGCACTCCAATATTGCCAGCCAGAAAGACTTTTTTCTTGGCAGACTTCAAAATCTTATAAAGCAAAGTCGAAGTTGTGCCCTTACCCTTCGTGCCCGTCACCCCAATAATCTTCCCCTTATATTCATCAAAAAATAATTTAGTTAAGCTAGAAATTTTTTTAGCCTTTTTCAATAAATGTAGCGGCACACCCGGCGAGCGATAAACTAAATCAAACCCTTCTAAATCATCCAAATATTTTTCTCCCAAAAACGCCCGCACCCCCTTTGGCACTTTCAAATTCTCATTCTTATCCAAAACCCACCACCCAGCCTTTTTATACTTGGGCTTATTCTTTAAATATTTATAAATCGCCCGTCCCTCCCGAGCAAAACCAATAATTGCTATTTTCATCCTTTGAAAACCATACCATAAAAAAACCGCCACCCCAACGGATAACGGTTCTAATAATTATGAATAACTTTTCTACCATCAAATATTTCAATTACCACATAGCCAAAGGCCTCATCGCAGCAAACCCCTATTCTATTAGCGTGCATATTTTTCTTCTTATCTAAATAAACGTCACTTCTAAAAAAGTGAAATACCCCGGTTTTATTTGGTCTAAAGATTTTAAAAAACTCGCTTAACTTTTCTTTTCTTAAGTAGAGCAAGTAAGTTCTTTCTTCACCTTGAAGAATTCTTGCAGGGCTCACCACCACAGAAGAGGGAAGTCTTAGGCGCTTTTGCTTCGTCGCATAATAATCCCAATAGCCTAAATTATGCGGGCATTGCATCCCAAGTGTAATTTTAATTTCCAAGAAACCTTCTTCTGGAGTTTCTCTAATATTTTCTTTCTCGAATTTAATTCTTTTCCGATCCCTTTTTTTGACCCAAAAGTGTCTAAAAAGCAGAATGACCGACGCTACAATAATCCACTCAATCAACTTGAAAATAATTAAGTAGAATAAGGTGATAGACAAAAAAATAATCGAAACCATCACCATGGTTATTACCCAGGTCTTTCTGTCATTGCGAGGTTAGTTTTGTTTAATTTTTTATTAATGTCATTCAGAGCCCAATTCCGTTTGATTCCCCAAAGAATCAATTCGGAATTGAGGCGTGGAATCTATTCAATATTTTAAAATTAATAACAAAACTCCCGTGGCAATCTATTCCATATCAAAAACCTCAAACAACTCCCTAAATTAACCCATATCTCGAGCCATTTTTAACTATTGACAAATTTAATAAATACATGATATAATACAAGCGCACATTTAAAAGGCGATAGTGTGTCGCCTCAATCATCTGTTTACGCAAGAAAGGTTGGAGAGAAATCATGGCAGGAGATGGATCACGTTATGATGGTAATGAGATTGAAAGCTTGGTTAAATCTGATACAAGTACAAAGGAAGATTATCGAATTTGTACCTTTTGGCCGGTTGTCGTTATTTTTACTCTGATTGGATTTACCCTAGGCGTTGCAGCGGGTAGTTGTTTCACCTTCCACAAGATGGACGACCCATACAACCAGCCTAAAGTGACCCAGTCCCACTACATGACCTCTCGCTCAGAGCAGCCCTACATTCGCGTCTCCTACCTTGGCGATAATAAATTCTTTTTCGGCTTCATCGTCGAAGAGAGTAAAAATATTTCCAAGGACGGCGATCATCGCTTGAAGTTGATTGCTATGCGAGTTGCGGAGATTGAGAAGAGGACTGGCTTGATGGCAATTTCAACTCAGGCAGTCCACGTTGAAAGTGGTGGGGCGCAACTTCTAAGCGGAGCCATCGTCGATTTCAAAAACCCAAGCCAATAAGCTTGGTGAGTGAAAACCACTTAAGTAATCAAAACCTCGGTAGCTGTTCGCAGCTACCGAGGTTTTTTATTTATATGTGTCAATGGCAGGCAATTGAACGTCGTCGTTCAAAGCTCGCGCTTTTCACTCCTCCTACGAAACCCACGGTTTCGTACGCTTCCTACACAGAGGGGGCACGGTGGCGCCCCCTCCGACCCACCCCTTTTCAAATCCTGCATTGTGTCAATGGCAGGATTTGAACCTGCGACCGGGCGCTTATGAAACGCCTGCTCTACCACTGAGCTACATTGACTGATTAGTCATTATAATAACCGAAAAACCTATAATTGTGAAGCTTTTGACTTTTATCTAATTTAATTGTATTTTACCAATCAAGCCCGCCTACCGGCAGGCAGGTTCTTTGATTCCTCAAAACCCTTTAATTCATAAAAGGATGGGTTCCATGTCTACCGGTCACTATATATTACTTTTCATTATTGCTCTCGCCATACTTCTATTTTTTTCAGAGTTTCGTGCTAATCGTAAAAACAAGAAAGAGTATAACGAAAACGCACTGAAAAACATTGCTACTTGGATCACTGGCATCAGAAATGACATTGAAGAATTTCAAGCCAATTCCACTGGTCTCGATAGATCATTCATTAGAGACGTAGTCGAAGCAGCTGATTTTTTTATCGCTACGGCTAACCTTGCTAGCTTAGATGCTAAGTTGCGAGAATTAGAAGTAGAGTTTTCCAAAAAGCCACACGGCAAAATTCTTTGCGACAAAATTGATGATCTATGGGATACGGTTACGGATATGAGGGGCACCTGTTCTCATTTTAACCATCGACTCAATTGTTTTATCGCAAGTAAAAAAGCATCCCAAGAACTCCTGCTTCAGTTAGCTGAAAAAGCTCTATTCGTATCTAAAACAATTCATTCTTATGAAGTTAATCGAAGATTGAAATTTGAATTTTTTGGAATTACCGAAGAAATTATTAGGCTACAACAACTAACCCAGCTAATTGATTGTGACTGGGAGACAACCAAGAACAAACTAGATCATCTTTTAGGAGAGTTAGAGAATATCGAAAAAAAGATAGACGACTCCAATCACTACTCCCTAGGTTATGGTGAGGATAATCTTGAATGGATGCTCGAATTAGCCCGAGATAAGCTTGCCAAATTCAGGCCAGAAGACCTAACCGAAGATGGTCAGAAATTATTTAAAGAGGCTGAGGAGCTACTCCGCCTCTTAGATCAACTTGGCTTAAAAAACAAAGTTCATTTCCAGACCGTTTTCTGTATGTTATTAGATGCTAATTCGATTCTTAATGTAATTTTATTAAACGACCTCAGAACTCACGAAGCTAAGTTGAGAGATTCTGCCAATTCATCTCAAGATGAGTTTACTGCTAATTGGAGAGAATTCGCCACTGATCCAGTCGATAATCCAATCGAGGAAGATCCTCCGTTAGTCGGCGAACCCAATCCTCATTAATAAAGTTTCATAAATAAATCAACACCTCCATCGAGGTGTTTTTTATTACTATATTTGACTTTTAAATATATTCATGATAAATTATTAAACATTGGTTTTTAAGCTAAAGCCAAGGTTATTTTCAGGTTGCCTAGTTCAAAACCTGATCTGGCACTTTTACAATTAAGGCATGCTGCAATGGGAGCTTTCACCAATGATGCTAAGAAAAAATTACTTGCCCAATTGACCGACGAAGAGCTGGCAAAGCTCTACGAATATAAGTTAAAAGGTATTGTGATTGTGAGTCGGCGACCGAAAGAAAACTTCGAAGCTGTTATGAATTTTCTCGGCAGCGACACCATTCCAAGCGGCAACTTCTTTGGACCAATCCATCTTTTAGTTTTCCAGACTTATCGCAACGACAAAGAAGCGGTTGAATTAATTCTCGATTCGATTCGCACACTCAAAGAGAAGCTGGCCATTTTAGATCTTCCTCGCTGGTTTTCATGTTACGACGAAGATCTTGTTTCTGCTTTTTCTAAAATCGAGATTCCCGCTCCTAAGGCTGATATAATTATTCATCCAGCCTTGGGAGAGGTGAAATTAAAATATGAGTTCAATGGCAAGCTCAGGTGGCATGCCTTCGAACGCTTTTGTTCCCGCACCCAAACCAAATTTAGTGGCAGAGCTACTGATTTTGATTTTTTAGAAGAGGCTTTGATTAATTCTTTCAAGCGATCAAAACCCACCAATCTTCCAATTAAGCATAAGGTGTTGCGGGGAAATAGGGGTCAAACAAGATCTGGTCGACGTGGTGGTGGTAAGGCTGTGAGAGTAGCCGTAAGCTTTGAAACTTTAAGAATGATGAGTAATGATTTTGAAGAGGCTGAGTATTTTCTAGATGAAGAGCTTGGTATGCGCTACGTTGTCGTCAAGGCTAAAGATGGTTCTAAGATTTTGAAAACCGCTGAGAAACCTTATTCTAATTAAATAACTTTTCCCAAAACCCCAATCGGGGTTTTTTGTTTAGTTGAGTATTGTCATTCCCGTGAAAACAGGAATCTACTTTGTGTTAAGATAATCTAATTATCCTTGCTTAACTTCCATTTTTGTTTTATAATCCTCGAGCGGGGTGGAGCAGTTTGGTAGCTCGCCGGGCTCATAATCCGGAGGTCATTGGTTCAAATCCAATCCCCGCAACAATTTTACAAAATCTTCCATTTATTATAAGTTACTCGTGGTACCTTGATCTCAAAGAGGGGAGTTTGAAATGAGTAACGATCTTCATTTAAAATTAAGCTGTCTTAATCATGAAAGCTTTCTAACTGTTTCTGAAATAATCCATCTAGCAGCCAAACATAAAAGTATTCCCCTAAAAGTGTCTAATCAAGACGATGGAATTTACGAGTCTGGTATCATGGGTACTTTTCCTCTAGACAAATACTTGGTAGGTAAATTTACAAATGCTGGTTTTACTTATGGGCCGAGCCAAAAATCACCGGATAACGGAATGATTTATCTGTGTGGTAATTCTCATCAAACCGGTGATAGTTGGGATTCGGATGTTTTCGCTTGGAAAAAGACGGAGCCGGCTCCACAGTTAACGGTCACTTTTCAGCTCCATACTCACGATAGACATAGGGGGGTTTTCATTCAGCCTCATTTTTGGGGTAATTGTGATGGTGGTCCCACTCATAAGCCAACGATTGATAAGTCGGTTATGGCTGTCGGTAATGCTTTTAGATCTCATCCCATTATTGGTGATATGCACCATAATCCCTACCTAATTGTTCATTGGAACGATATTGGTTTAGGCGGTATTAGAAATATCAGAACTTTATTTAGTGAATTATTTGGTCGAAATGAATTTGTTTTAGAGCTGGCTAATTCAAGGGTTTCTCCTTTTAAGCCCCATCCACAGAAAGATAGTGAGATTTATGTGATAGAAAACGATCAACCGTATCTATTTAGCCACTGGCAATCTCAACTTGAAGAATATAAGACTAAGCTTATTTAATTTAATTTTTAAAACCCCTTTCGGGGTTTTTTCTTTACCATTGACCTAATAATAAATTTAGTTTATCTTATGGTCTGGTTCTTTAACAAAAACGTGGAGGGTCAATCGTGTCAAAAATTGTTTCGTTTCTTGTGTTGGGATTTTCTTTGATGATTTCAAGTTCAAATGCTTTTAGCAAGGAAACCGCTACTTTATCTGAAGCAGACACTAATAAGGTTTTGGCTTTGAGAGACGCAATTTTGGTTTTGGAAGATAACACTACCGCTCAAATTATTACCGAAGCTCAGGCGAAGCAGGGAATCAGTCGCTACCTATTACAAGCCAAAGAAATTCTTGGTCGCGATATTTCAGAGCAAGAAATTTTAGCCTTTCAGGGTATCAAGACGGCTGACGTGGCGGTTAAGCTAACTCCGCTTCAGAAATTTGCCGGGTTCATTACTTTTATGAATGTTATTTGGGTAATTGCTATTGTCGGGGGCGTTTCATGTCTGACATATCTTTTTGGTGACTTTGTCATGAATGTCTTGAAAGGTATTCCTAAAGAGGTCTATGAAGTTTTACTTTATCTAGTTGCAATCGCCACACTTTTTTGTGGCAAGCAACTAGCAAATCCAGAGATCGGTAACTACGTTGGCTTCACAGGCTGCCTCTTGTGGCTCGGGGCTTTAGGTCTCACCGCCGAACTTCACAAAAAAACTCTGAAATGGAGCGGCGCTCTTTTCTGGAGCCTCGTATTCTCGGCGTGGGTATCTATGGCAATCCTTTACCAAAGCCAGATGATCGGCTGGATCGCGATCGCCGCGTTGCTTTCTGCCCTCGGCTTCAGTATCGTGGTCAAACCATTCGTGGTTTCCATGGGCTTTGACGATGAAGATAGCTTGGGTAGAGCTACAGCCGCCTCTTTTCTAATTCTTTCCTTTTATGTGGTGACGAGAATTTTCAATTTGCAGATTCCTCATTTAGAAATTTTCAGTCGAGGCGCGCTCTTCCTGGGGAGCTTCGTTGGTTTTCTCGGCTTAGATATTCTCTCGACTCGCTGGTATTTCAGTGAAAATAAAAACTACACTTTATTTCAAGTGATAACAATTTTTGCTGGCCTAGCTGCTATTTCAATTGGCTCCATCTATTCGATAGGTGAATTGCAAAAGTTCGGCGGCACCTTCTTCGTGCTGTATCTTTTAACTAAGGTGAGTGAAATCCCAGCCAAGAGTATGCGCGGTTGGGCAGCTATCGGACTTGTAGTTTCCTCAATTCTTTACGGCTTCTGTGTCTACGTGAAAAGTAATCCCGAACTTTTTGCCCCATACCTTTTCATGGTGTAACCTCAAGAAAGGCGACTCCGTCTATTATGGTTAAAACTGTTATTACTTCTAACGAAGCCCCTACCCCTGGTTTATATAGTCAGGCAATTTTAATCGATCCTTTGACACACAAATTACTTTTACTTTCTGGTCAGACCGGTAACGATAAGGATTTACCAGGGGAGGCTGTTGTTGATGGTGGTTATTATGAACAGGCCCTCCAGGCATTAAGAAACATGTTGGCAATTGTGATGGAAGCTGGGGGTGATGCATCGTGCTTCGTTTCCATGCAAGTTCTTTTAAAAGACTCAGAAAATCGTAGAGAATCACGCGAAGAATTTAACGCAGCCTACGGAGATTTTTTTGTTGCGCAGGGTGTGAGAGTGCTGCCAACTAGATCGTTATTTTGGGTTTCAGAAGTTCCACTAGAATATCCTGCCGAAAACACTCTTTTGGAAATTGTCGGCATCGCTGCTATTCCCAGATAGTTATGCGAATTAATTTTAAGCAGCCCTCGGGCTGCTTTTTTGTTATACTTATTTTATGAAAGTGACGTTTGTAGTTTTTCTTTTATTAATCTTGGGCGGCACCTTGGTTTATCTTTTATCTAAATCTCTTAATGTTGGCGTTTATTTTGATTTTCATTTGCCAACTTACACTCCGAGTTCAGAAACTGCCGCTCCCATAGATCACGCAGTCAAATTAGGCAGCACCCTCCATTGCAAAGAAGCTATTCCTTTTCGCATCGGCTATATCGACGGTCGCTACACTCTCACTAAAGACGAATTAAAAAATTACGCCACGATCGCTGTGGCCAACTGGACAGCCGCCTACGGCAAGCCGCTTTTTGTCTACGCCGATTCCGCCGATCTCTCTATTAACTTGGTTTGGAGCGAAAGGGAGGGTGCTCTGCAGGCCCTGAGAGATCTAAGTGAAAAATACGGCCCTACTCCAGAAGATTCTTTTGCTATTGGCGAGCTTCAGTCTAACGAAGATTTTCTTAAGAATTCTTTAGCTAACGAAGGCGAGGCTAGTAGTTATAAAGAAATTGGGGAGGGTGATTTAGTGAGTGAAGCCGCACTTGATATCAATTTTTTCTATAGCGCTGGTCAGCTCACAAATAGTTTAGCTCATGGTTTAGGGCATGCCCTAGGCTTAATCGACATCCCGTTCTCTGGGTACATGATGAGTGTGGAGAATTTTACTATCGAAGGTTTGCCACGTGGTGACAGGCGTATCATCACCGCGCAAGACCTAGATGCTTTGAAAAAAGTTTGTAATAAATAAATGATTTTAGAAACTATTTTTTTAACAAAGGTATTAGGACTTTACTTCTTGGTCGCTGGCTTAGCTTTAATTTATAACCGAGAAAAATTAATCAGAATTATTTCACTTATCGATTGGCATAATAGTTTACTGCCTTTTATTGTCGGAGTTGGTAACTTATTTTTAGGTTTAATTATTGTCATTGGTCATTATCCAACTTTAATTAATCTTATCGGTTGGGCAATGCTTCTTAAGGCTGTTCTTTGTTTATTTAACTTCAATGAAATTCCTTACATACTTAAAAAATATAACCACTCATCAATTTTAATTTTTCACGGAATTATATCTTTAATATTAGGATTTATTTTAATTTTCTCAGGCTTTTTCGGTTAAATTTTTTTTAAATCCAAAACAATAAAAAAGCCTCATTATATGAGGCTTTTTTGCAATACTTCTCCACAGTTTCAGGTGCTTGACTATGTGGCTAGGTGGCTTAAAATTAAAGATAAGTGGTGGAAAGTGGGGAGAAGTAGCAAGCCACTAAAAAGTCGTATGTTCATAGGAGAATACCAACACACAATCGACGACAAGGGTCGCATGGCGATTCCTGCTAAGCTCAGGAGTTTTTTCAGTAAGGGAGTAGTGGTCACAAGAGGTCTAGATAGCTGTCTCTTTGTTTTCACTAAAAAGGAATGGGATGAATTAGCTAAAAAGTTAATCGCCCTTCCGATCGTCCAAGCTCAATCCAGAGCCTTTGTTAGATTGATGATGGCTGGGGCCATGAATCTCGAACTTGATTCTCAGGGTCGAGTCTTGTTACCAGACTATCTTCGTACCTATGCCTCTTTGGGTCGGGAAGCTGTGGTGGCTGGTCTCTACAATCGCCTAGAGATTTGGGACAAGGTTCGTTGGGAGGCATACAAAGCCAAAACCGAATCCAAGTCCGATGAGATTGCAGAGAATCTTGGCAATATCGGTATTTAATTTATGAGTCATACGGTTCACACCCCGGTTCTTTTAAATGAAGTTATAACTTTTCTTAATCCGCTTCCTGGAGAAATCTTTTTAGACGGTACTTTCGGCGGCGGCGGCCACAGTAAGGCGATTTACGAAAAATTAGGAGCAACCGGTAAGTTACTTTGTCTTGATATGAATCCTGGCGCCGTTAATCTTTGTTCTCACCTTTTTTCTACTAAGAACGTGGCCTGCATTGAAAGTAATTTTAAAGAGATTGAAGACGTTTTAAAGCGCTTTCATCTAAAAGGCCTAGATGGCCTGCTATTGGACCTAGGCCTTTCTTCCGATGAGTTAGAAAATTCTGGCCGTGGCTTCAGTTTTCAAAAAGACGAACCACTCCTTATGACCATGAGTGATAAGCTCACTCCACTCAAAGAGCTTTTAAGTTATTTAAACGAAGAGGAGATTGCTAATGTCATTTTCTACTACGGGGAAGAAAGATATTCAAGGCGCATCGCTAAAAATATTTTCGAAGCAATTAAAAGAGGGGAGATGAATACTACTCACGAGCTCACTCAGGCAGTTTTAAAAGCTCTACCAGCTAATGCTAAAAGTGGTCGTATTAATGGCGCCACTAAGACATTCATGGCTTTTCGGATT